>DASXPZ010000771.1:0-1670 GCA_036493275.1 Pirellulales bacterium | reverse complement strand
CACTGTTCGCTGCCGCCGAGGCGCAAAACCGCGACGCCGCCCAGCCACTGGCCGCCCGCATGCGCCCGCGATCCCTCGACGAGTTCGCCGGGCAGCGCCATTTTCTGGCCGAAGACAAACTGCTGCGGCGATTATTGCGAGCCGATCGGCTCGGCTCGGTCCTGTTTTACGGTCCTCCCGGCACCGGCAAGACAACCTTGGCGCAACTGCTAGCCAAGGAGAGCCGCAGCGAATTCGTCCAACTCAGCGCGGTCACCAGCGGCGTCAAAGAACTGCGCGACGTCTTGGCCGCCGCCCGCGACCGGCTCTCGGCCGACGGATGCAAAACGCTCTTGTTCATCGACGAGATCCATCGCTTTAATCGGGCGCAACAAGACGCGCTGCTCCCGGACGTCGAAGAGGGAATCGTTACGCTCGTCGGAGCCACGACGCAGAACCCTTTCTTCGCCATCAACAGCGCGCTGGTCAGCCGCAGCCGGGTCTTTCAGTTTCAATCGCTGACCAATGAAGAAATCAAGCAAGTCATTCACCGGGCGCTAACGGACAAAGAGCGCGGATTGGGGCGCGAACGAGTCGAGATGCAAGACGACGCGCTGGAGTTCCTGGCCGAAACAAGTGACGGCGACGCCCGGCGGGCACTTTCGGCGCTCGAGATCGGCGTCTTGTCGAGCGACGTGCGGCCGCTTGTTTTCACCCGCGCGCTGGCCGAGGAATCTGTCCAGCGAAAGGCAATCACGTACGATCGGCAGGGAGACGCCCATTACGACGCCGCCAGCGCGCTGATCAAAAGCATTCGCGGTAGCGATCCCGACGCCGCGATCTATTGGCTGGCCCAAATGCTCGAAGCGGGCGAGGACGTGCGGTTTCTCGCCCGTCGAATCGTGATCAGCGCCAGCGAAGATATCGGCAACGCCGATCCGCGGGCGCTGCCGCTGGCTGTGGCGGCGATGCAGGCGACGGAGTTTGTCGGATTGCCCGAGTGCCAGTTGCCGCTGGCGCAGGCGGTGACGTATCTGGCCTGCGCGCCGAAATCGAACGCGGCCACGGTGGCGATCGGCGAAGCCCGCGCGGACGTCGCCGGCGGACGTTTGATTCCGGTCCCCGTTCATCTGAAAGACAGCCACTACTCGGGCGCCAAGCGGCTGGGACACGGCGCGGAGTATCAATACGCTCACGACGCCGAGGGGGGAATCGCCGCGCAAGATTATCTGGGCGTGGAGCGCGAATACTATCGCCCGGTCGACCGTGGATATGAGCGCGACCTGGCGGAGCGATTGCAAACGATCCGCGCGCGGCTCCGGGAAGGGCGAAAGCCGCAGGCCTGAGTTCCGATGCGGCGTCGCATGAACTGCTAGCGTCTCCTTCAGCGCCGCTAGCTTCGCTATTCCTCCTACACGCTGCGATTCCCCGGCTTCACCGACCACTTTCTCGCTGGCAGGCTGATGTAGCGGCGAAGTTGAACTTTTCCTATCATCCGGCCGCAAAGTTCCCGATCTCTGTCTGCGACCCAGGCAGGATGTATGCCGCTGGGGATCGGGGCGCGGCGCGCTGTCGCCGCGCAAGTCTGTCAAGGAGGACACACGTGCAATTCGTCAAGACGTTGTTGATTGTCGCCGTGTTGGCGGTGGTCACGTACGGAGTTTACGCGGCGCTGACCGGAAAGAGTGACA
>DASXPZ010000770.1:0-2010 GCA_036493275.1 Pirellulales bacterium | reverse complement strand
GGGCAGCTTCGCGCGGTCGTGATCTTCAGCCCTGAGTTGAATCAACAGGTGCTGAGCGACACGACGCGGTATCATGCGCGGTTTTTTGCCGTTCGCGGGCCCAAGAACTCTTCTCAGCGGCGACTCACTTGCGGCCTGCTTTCGATGAATGGCGAGCAGCATCGGCGAAACCGCCGCGTGGTGAAAGAGCCGTTCGGCCGGGCGGCGATCGCGACCTATGGTGAGACGATCACGCGGGTCACCGACGAAATGCTGGCCAATTGGCAAATTGGCGATGTCCGGGATCTGGCTGAAGAGATGCGGCGGTACATGCTGCAGGTGACGAGCACGATCTTGTTCGGGCTGGACGAGCCGGAAGTGGCGTATCGACTGGGCGACATGATCGCCGATTGGGTTTCGCTCAACGACGCCGTCGGCGCAGGGGCGCTGGTTCCCAACGAAGTCTTTAGCAATCGCTACGAGGAATTGCTGGCGTTTGCCGAGCGGCTCGAAGGGGCGATGCTGGAGCTGATTCGTTTTCGGCGAGAGTCGGGCCAATATGGCCGCGATGTGTTGTCGATCTTGGTTCGTTCACATGACGAAGAGGGTGGGCTGTCGGACGAAGAGCTGGTGGGGCAGGCATCCGTTCTGTTTGCCGCCGCACACATGACCACGGCTCACGCGCTGACGTGGACGCAGTTTTTGCTGGCCGAGCACCCTTCGGTGATGCGAAAGCTGTGGGCCGAGCTACAATCCGATGGCTCCGTCACCGGGGCGTCGGACTTGGACAGCGGAGCGGCCGGCGAAAACGCGGAAGACAATGGAACGGCGGAGTCGAAGACGCTATTGGAGCGGGTGATTAAGGAAAGCATGCGAATTCTTCCGGCGTCGGCCTATTCGCAGCGCGTCAACAATGAGGCAGTCGATCTCGGGCCGCTCCACTTGCCGCGTGGCACCGGGATCATTTTCACGCCGCTGGTCACGCATCGGCTGCCGGAGATTTACCCGGAACCCAAGCGGTTCCTGCCCGATCGCTGGCTGGAGTTGCGGCCGTCTCCCTATGCCTACCATCCGTTTGGCGCGGGGGCGAGGCTGTGCATCGGCGGCCCTTTGGCGCTGGGCGTGATTCGAATCGCGCTGCGGCGGATTCTGTCGCGGTTTCGCTTGCAGGTCGTACCCGGCGCCGAGATCAGCGCCCATGTGGAATCGACGATGCTGATGCCGACCAACGGCGTGATTGTGAGAATCTGCCCGGCGGACGGCGCCTTTGAAAGCAGTCCGATCGAAGGCAACATCCATGAGCTGGTCGATCTGGTCGAAGTGCCGGCGTTTGCGGCGGGCGTTGACGTCGATCGGGCGGATGCGCGGAATGGATCGGACGCCATGCCGAGACGGCCGCGTTAAAAAGCGCCTTCTTGAAGGTCAACTCGATTACTGCGACTCCCGGACGATGGCATAGCAGAGTGCGTCGCAGGGTTCATTGCTAAAGTTCGGCGTCAGCGCATGTCGTCGCAGCGTGCCTTCGAGCGATAGCCCGCACTTTTCTAGGACGCGAGCGGACGCCAAGTTGATTGGATTGCAAAAAGCCTGTACGCGCCAAACTGTCGGTTCGCTTAGCCAGCAATTGACCATCTCGCGTGCCGCTTCGGTGGCATATCCACGGCCCCAGGCTTCGCGGGCAAAGCAATAGCCGAACTGCACGATATGCTGATCCCGGCGACAGCCAATTCCGCCAAGCAATGGACCGCCAGCGCGCGGCGTGACTATCCAAGTGAACTGCCCCCGTGATTCCCGGCGCCATTTCAGGAAGGTCAGCGTGTCATCGACTGTTTTGTGGGGCGCCCAGGTCAAATACTTCGTGACAACCGGGTCGCTGGCATAACGCACGAAGATTTGCTCGGCGTCGGCGTCGGTAGGCCAGCGGAGCAATAACCGCTCGGTTTCGATTCGTTCTGGAAAGGTCATGCTTTCACCTGTGGCAGCGTTCCGGAAATGACGGTTGCGCGGGATCGCAGGTTCACCGGCCGACGG
>DASXPZ010000769.1:0-5515 GCA_036493275.1 Pirellulales bacterium | reverse complement strand
ATCTTGTCATACGTCTTGTTCGAGATCACGTAGTACCAGTCAGCGAAGCGGCCATTGAGCTCTTCGACGCGCTTCTTGCCGCTTGCGACTTTCTTGTCGTAATCGTCCTGCTTGCGCTTGTTCTCTTCCGAGATCCGCTTGTAAGCGGCCAGCGCTTCGCGCCGCGCCTTATCGGCCGCGGCCGCCGCGGCGTCGGCGTCGAGCGGCGCGTCTGGTTTGGCCTCGGTCGCGGGGGGCGCGTCGGGCGCCGCCGGTTTGTCCGCGGCGGGTTTTTCGTCAACTGGCTTTTCGTCGGCCGGCTTCTTATCGGCTGCTTTGGCTGGCGATCCCTTGGGCGCGGGAGCGGCCTTGGTGGCCGGACCTGTAGCCGGCGCCTTGGCGGCGGGCTGCTTGGCCGCTTTGCCGGGCTGATAGGCGACGAGCGTCGCTTTCTCGCTCCCAAGCGCGCCCCGATCGGCGGATTCTTTCGGAGCGGCCGGGCCCGTTGCCGGCTTGGCGTCCGCTGGTTTATCTGCGGCAGGTTTCTTCTCTTCCGCCGGCTTCTCATCCGCTGGCTTGGCTGTGTCTGGCTTGTCTGCGTCCGAAGCGGCCGGTTCATCAACGCCGCCCGGAACTTCAGGCAGCGGCTGCAAGTCCGGCTTGGGAATCAGGTCTTCGCGGAAGCGTGTGGTGACCATGATGTAGCGGTCGACTCCAGCGTCAGCGGCCGCGTCTTTCTTGGGTTCGGCGCCCTCTTCATCCGCTTTCTTTTCCTTCCCTTCCTCTCCTTCTTCCTTCGAGTTGCCGGCGATGCCGCCGAAGCGGAGCACATACTCCACGCCATCGGTCGTGCCGCAGCGGACTTCGCCTTCGTTCGAATAGATCTCGATCGTGTTCTCAGGAGTGCGGGCCATAAAGAAACCGTGTCGCAACAGCGAGAGCTTCGTCTCCGTGTCTTTCGACACGTCTTCGCCGGCGCGCAGGTCCGCGCTCAGGCCGGCCGGCTTATGGACGACGTCGACGATCTTCAGGTCGTCGAGCGCGGTTTTCAACTCGTTGAGCTTGGCGACGTTCAGCTCCTCGTCTTCGCCCAGCTTAACCTCGGTCCACTTGCCGGTCTTGGGATCGAACGACTTATCGTCAACCAGACTCCACTTGGAATCTTTGCTGTCGAAGTCGACGGTCGTGATGCCGCGCAGCACAATCTCGCCGCGCACCTCGTCGACGCTGTGATCGTCGATGACAATTTCCTTGACGTCGAAGGCGTTCAGCTTCAATAAATCGTCTTCGATCCAGTTCTGGAACTTGGTCGACAACTTGTCGGTCTTGACCGCCACCATGTAGACCTGGTCTTGCCCCGGCACGCGAACGTAGTGCAACTCCGGGCGATCCTTGACTTCGTTACCGATGATGAATTGGGCCAGCTTATTGTTCGCCTTGTCTTCAATCGTGACGCGCTTACCCACGCCGGTGGTTCCACGCGACAGCTTGCTGTCCGGCTCGATGACGCCGAGCATCTCGTGATCCGCCGCCTTGTCGGTCACTTTGTCCAGCCGGGTAAGATCGATCACGCTGGCCGCCGCCTGGGCCAGGTGATCTTTTCCGTCGGCCGGATAATTCGAGTGCGAGGGAATCGACCAGACGTCGTTGATCTGCGTGACTTTGAAAATGTGCTGTCCGGTGGTCGGATCGAACTCGACGATTTCCATACCCGCGGCCTTCGCAGGATCGACGAATTCCGGAAAGAACTTGGTGTTGACTTCGCTGTCGGTATCGCTCGAGGCGATGCGCGGTTGCAACAGCCAGGCGCCCAACAGCAATGCCGCGGCGACGCCGACGAAGCCCATCGTTTTTGAATTTTCGCTCATCGTCGTAATTCTCCAAACCTTGGCCGCGCGGGCAGCAAAATCTGCGATTCAATAACTATTTTGAGTTCGCTCGTCCGGCGCCATTCGGCGCATCAACAATCACTTGCGATCCAGGAAATGCTGAACTGTGAACTTTGGAACCATGTGCCGCGAGCTACGTCTTCAGCCGCGTGGGAGCGACCCCTTCGCGCTCTTTCGCGCGTCGATTGAAATAGACCAGCAGGCCCACCATCAACGGGAGCGAAGGGGGCAAGACCACGGCCCAGAACTTGTACCAGTTCTGCACCGAGGTGACTTGCTTATTCAGGTCAACGTCGATCTCCTTGAGCTTTTGATTGAGCTCGCGGCGTTTGTCGGTTTTCAGCTTCTCGACGCGCGCCATGCCGGTCTGCATGGCGATCTGGGCTTGTTGCATTCTCGCCTGTTCCGTGAGCTCCTTGCTGCTATCCAACTTCTCGAACTCCTTCTTGATCTTCTCTTCTTCCACGCGAACGGTGCGCTCGTAGTCGTCCATGATCTTCTTGCGCTCCACAATGCTCTCCTCGCGAGATTCCTTTGTGCGATTTTCGATCTCGGTCAGCACGCGGTGCCGTGGGCGGCGCGTGCGAATATCGATAAAGTCGCTGTCTTTTGCCAGCGCGTCGAGTGCGTTCAGCACGAAGGTCACGTTGTCGACGTCGAGATCAAAGCCCCCTTCGGGATCTTTGCCGCGCGCCCGCAGGTCGAAGAAGGCCGGCGTAAGCGAATCGATATCGGTCACCAACACCACGTTGACTTCCGCCGGCTTTTCGTCGGGCTTTTTGTCGCCTTGCGTTAGCGCGGCCATCGGGTCGGCCTTGGGTGTGCCAAAAATGTGGGCGGCGATCGTCAAGGCCTCGCCGCTGGGGACCTGTTGTCGGTTCGGGTTCAGTCCCCCGCCGCCGCCAAAAAAGGCCGGCGTCAGAATCTGGTCGAACGCCACCGTCAGCGTTTGCGGGCCCGTAGTGATCAGCTTCTCGAACGTCAACGGCGAGGCGTTCAGTTTGCGGATCGATCCGGGGAAGACGAACAGCATACTCTGTAAGCCGGCCGAGATCGGGTCTTCCTGATTGAAGACCTTGCCGTCGCCCAGCGAGGTGTCGACAAAGACGAACTCGTCCGGAAACTCCTGGTACTTTTTGAGCGGATTGTATTTCTGCGCGACAATCTGCGTGGCACTGAAATCAACCCCCAGCAAGTCCCACAGGGGCTGAATGTTGCCCTTCGGCTGCGGGCGCTGGCCCATCCCCATCATGCCGCCGGCGGGCTGTTTCTCGGCACTGGTGGGCGCCACGCCGGGCGCCATCGCCGGAAAGGGATCTTCGAAGATCGCCGTCGGCTGGCCGGCTCGCACCGCCGCGATGAAATTGTCCATCTGCTCCGGCGAGAGCGTCGAGGGCTGCACGGCCAAGAGCGCGTCATATTTTTCGGTGATCGGCGCATCGGCGCTGACTTGCACCACGTCATACTGCTTCTTCAATTCCACGATCAGCGGCTGGTCTTGCGTCGGCCGGAACGTTTGCTGGTCGAAGCCGCCCATCAGACGAGCGTCGGTCTGGAGCACGCCCAACTTCTTGCGCTTCTGCTGAGCCACGGTGGCGATCGAACGGGCCATTTCGTATTCGACCGGAATCCCCCGATCGATAAACGGCAGCACTACTTTGTTCAGGCCCGATGTGAACGCCACGCCGAGATAGATTTCCTCGTCGGTGCGAGCCCCTCGTTTGAGCGTGCTGACGCGATGTCCGCTGATGTCGAATTGTTTTTCCGCCAGGTCGGCGTTATCGCTCAATGGCTCCGTGTCGTGAATTCGCACGATGACTTTGCTGCGATTCAGCGTCTCGAACTCGCGCAGCGCCGAAAGCAAATTCAGCCGAGTCTGCACGTAAGCCTCGGGGACGATCGGGCTGATGTAGGCGTCGATCTGCACCGGATGCTTTGGGTCGAGGTTCGAGATCAAGGTCTTGGTCTGCGGCGACAGGCTGCTGATCCGCTCGCTGCTGGCGTCCGCGCGATAATCAAACCGTTGCACGATCAGCACCACTCCGGCGACGATCAACAGCAGCGAGACGAACCGCAAAAAATAATGCGCCAGCCGGGTCTGCGAGTCCTTCGATCCTTGCCAATGCCGGCGGCCAATCAACAGCATGCTCAGGTAGAGCATCGCTACCACCAGCAGCAAAAAGAAACAAATGCTTGAGAGCGTGATCACGCCGCGGCCAAAGTCGCGAAACTGCGACTCCAGGCTCCAGGCTCTGACCGCTTGCGCGGCCCGCTGCGGCAGGATCACGTCGGCCGAGTCCGCAAAGGCTAGCGGCGCGTTGAACAGCGCGCCCAACACAAAGCCTACCGTCAGGTTGCCGGTCAAGAAGCTGGCCACCATGCCGATCGCCAGCATCGCCAGTCCAACGAACCAGTAACCGACGTAGGTGGCCAGAAAGAGTCCGGGGTCGGGGTTGCCGAGCCAGAAGAGCACGACGTAATTGCAAAACAGCGAAAAGACGATGGCCACCGTGTAAATTGCCACCGCGGCAAGATACTTGCCAAGCACGACGTCGAAATCGGTGCCCGGAATCGTCAGCAGTAGTTCGTCGGTCCCTTGGCGGCGCTCGTCGGCCCAGATGCTCATCGTGATCGCCGGGATGAACACCAGCAGAATGTAGGGCAGATACTTATTGAGCTGGTCGAGATTCGCCAGGTTCGTATTGAAGAACTCGTTGGGCCAAAAGGCGGCGAAGGAGCTGAGCGCCACGAAGACGCAAATGAATACGTAGCCGGTGGGATTGGCAAAATAACTGAAAAAGTTGCGCCGAAAGATGGCGCTGATGACGTTTGCATTCATGATAGCTATTGGATCGGATTGAAAGTTGCTTGGCCCTGACCGAGCCGCCCGGCCAGGAAATCACCTTGATCATTTCACGCCGCCGTGGCGTCGCGCATGCGATGGCGCGGTTCAGGCGGAACTGCTCGTCAACTGATGAAAATGTTCGTCGAGCGATTTGCCGTCGCGCGTCAAGCTGGCCGGTGTGCCGTCGTAACGGATCACCCCTTCATTGATGAACAGCACGCGGTCTGCCATGGCCTCGACTTCTTGCAAAATGTGCGTCGAGAGCAGAATCGTTTTATCTTTGCCCAGTCGGCGAATCGTCTCGCGCACCTCGCGGATCTGGTTCGGATCCAAACCGGCGGTCGGCTCGTCGAGGATCAGAACGTCCGGCTCGTGCAGCAACACCTGGGCCATGCCGACGCGCTGCCGGTAGCCCTTGCTGAGCTTGCCGATCGCCTTGCCGATTACGGCGCCCAGGGCGCATTGATCGATCACGGCGTCGAGGCGATCTCGCTTTTTCTCACCGGTCAGACCGCGGGCGTCCGCAAAGAACTCGAGCAGGCTCCGCGGCGTCATGTCCGGATACAGAGGTCCGTTCTCCGGCAGGTATCCCAAAATAACGGAACCAGCCAGCCGATCGGTGGCCATGTTATGCCCGGCGATCTTGGCCGTGCCGACCGACGGCGAGAGGTAGCCGGTCAGCAGCTTCATGGTCGTGCTCTTGCCGGCGCCGTTGGGGCCCAGGAAGGCGACCACTTCGCCCTGGTGAATTTTGAAATTAACATCCTGGACGGCCGTGAAATCTCCGTAGAATTTCGAGAGG
>DASXPZ010000768.1:0-3232 GCA_036493275.1 Pirellulales bacterium | reverse complement strand
GCGTCCGCAACAGATAACCACCGGGCCTCGGGCTTCAAAGCGGCAGAGCGTGTCGGCCAGTCCTCGCCCGGCGTTCTCCATCAGCACCAGGCTCGACATTCCATATTCAGACACGGCGCGGCGGTCGACCTCTTGCGACTGCTGGCGATTGAGCGTGGGAATTTGCATAAAACGAACGAGCCTCCGCCGAGGCGCCGCGAATCGGCGTTGCGGCAGCCCCATGACAGCTTAGAATAGAGCAGAGATCCGGCAAAAAAGGCAATCCGCCGGCCGTACAATGACTTGAAAGATAGGAGGCGCCTGATGCCCCTTTATGAATACGCTTGCAGCGGCTGCGGCGAGGAGTTCGAACTGCTGGTTCGTTCCGGGGAAGAGCCAGCTTGTCCCGATTGCGGCAGCAAGCGGCTCGAAAAGCAATTGAGCGTCCCGGCCGCACACGTGAACAGCGGCGGCAGCTTGCCGGTTTGCCCCCCGCCAGCCCGCGGCTGCGGCGCCCCCTGGTGCGGCACGGGCGGCTGCCAGTCGTAGCGCGATCGATGTCCTGATGGCGCGCCCGCATTTCCTCAATCTCAAGCCTTCCTCACGTCGAGTAGATCCAGCGGCCGAGCCATAGCGTCGGAATGACCAGCGCCCAGATGACCGCGGCCCAGTAAACGTCGCGGACGGCGAAGCAGCACGCCGCGTCGAAGATCACCAGCGACACGATGCAGTGCTTGACGGCCGCCTGCACGATCGCCGGCTTTGGATCTAGCACGGCCTTTGAGCATTGTAAGATCGTCCAACCTCCCAGCACGCCCCACAACATCCACCAGCGAGTCCCAATGGCGTCGGCAAAAACGGGTTGCCAATCGGGAGGGAGCGTGTTGTCTGCAAAGAGCGGAAACGCCGCTAACACCGCCAGGCCGGCCGCGATCACGACGATCGCGCCGACGAGTTGCACCTTGGCGCTCGCGCTGGCTTCGCGCCGCGCGAACCAGGTGACGCCGGCGATATAGAGGCCCAGCCCGCCGGCGATGATCCAATGAATGGCGCGCCACTCTCCATCGGCGGCGCTTGCGCCCAGCAGGACATTCAACGAGCGGCAAGCCCCCATCGCCACCGGCGCGAGCACGGTCCGCTTTAGAATGCGGTCATACGCAACGACCATCACGGCCAGCAGCGTGGCCACGACGCCGCATCTCCACTGGCCCGAGAGGAACGTGGCGACCCAACCGAGCGCTAACCCGGCGCCCAGCATCACACCGCCCACGTGCAGCGCCAGCCCGAGCGGCACGCGACCCGCGGGGATCGGCCGGCTGGGGCGTTCTTCGCGATCGATGGCGACGTCGAAAACGTCGTTGAGCACCATGCCGGCGGTGTACATCAAGCAAGAGGCGGCCAGTAGCGAAAGAAAAACGGGCCACGGCGCCAGGCTCGTATGCACCAGCAGATAGCCGAGGAAGATATCGGCCATCGCCGTGAAGACATTCGACAGCCGAAACAATTGCAGCCAGCTACGCAGGCGCGGCTCAGGCATAAATATGGGCCATTGACTGAAGACGTTTCAATAACGCAATCGCAAACGACACCATCGCGAACAAGGCGGCCACCCGCGAAAAAACAGAACGCCCGCTCGATTGCAATCATGCGCCGCTAAACGTTACGCCAGCTTTCGCCGCGGCGTCTGTCACGAAAGAATACGCCGCGCGGGCCGCATCGTCAGGCTGATCGATGTACGGATAAAGCTCGACGGTGATCCAGCCATCATAGCCGGTCGTCGCGATCGCTTTGAGCGTGGCGACAAAATCGATCGCCCCACGTCCCGGAACCAGGTGACGATGCACCCGCGTGGCGGCGATGTCTTCGAAGTGGTAGTGCCGCGCGTAGGGCGCCATGCGGGCGACCCAATCTTGCGGCTCTTCGCCAACGCAAAAGGCATGGCCGATATCGAAATTGAGCCCCACCGCGTTGGAGTCGATCCGTTCGATGAATTCCAGGAACTGGCCGAACCGTTCGATCATCAGATCGGGCTCCGGCTCGATCAACAGCGAGACCCCCAGCTTCTCGGCGACCTCGATGCAGGGCATCAGCTCCTCGTAAAAGACGTCAGCCGCCTCGCGCCAAGTCTGACCTGGCGCGAGCGGGCCTCCCGGCTCTGTCTGAAGATTCTTGGCGCCCATCTCCTTCGCCAGTAGCAGGGCCCTTTTGGTGTGTTCGCGGCGAATGGCTCGGTAGTGCGGGTCAGACTCGATCCACGAGGGATGCCAGTAGGGCTGCCGCGGATCGGCCACGGCGTTCATCATGAAGCCGTTGACGTTCGAGACCTGCAAATGGTGGCGTCCCAGCGCGTCGCGGATCGCCTGCCGGCGCTCCGGCAACAGCCCAACCGGCCAGGCGTGCGGCACGTCGGCCAACAGTTCGAGGCCGCTATAACCGGCCGCCGCGATCCGCGCGATCGCCTCTTCGACCGAATACTGGGTATAGGCATTGGAGCTGAAAGCAAGTTGCATGCTGCGGGCCGTAGGGCGTGGGGGGATGGTAGGCGGGGAGGCGCCTTCGTCTGCCCTTGCGGCGACAGTGGCGCAATTTGCCGGTTGGGTGAGGAGTTTTATTCTAAAGCGATTCTGCACGTCGTGCGAGGCGTCCGCCGGAGTCAACTAAGGTCGATTTTCACGTGTCGACCGAGGCCTTATTGGCCAAACGGCTCCTACGGAACGTAGAAAGCAAACCCCGCGACGCCGGAGAATACGAATTTGCCCCTGCGCGCCGGCTTTAACCTACTCTGAAATATGGGATATTCCGGCCCGTCCTGCGCGCCCGGCTGAATACCTGACGACGACCTAGGCCATGAGCAATAAGAGTTATCTCTGTTCGACCGATTATCCGGACATTTGCCCCACGCTGGGTATGCCCGGTTTCGACGCCTCGGTCCATGTCCGCGCCGTGGGACTGTATTGTGTGCCGCTAACCTGGCTGGCGATGTTTGGTGCCGACAGCCTGGTGACCAAGACCATCTCGGTCCCCGGCACGGAAGAGTTGAACATTCGAGGGGACGGAACGGTCGAAGTCGTGCGATCGAATACCTACAACTACACCTTCACGGCGCCGATCGCCTCGCGAGAACTTTGCATCGATCGCTTGGAGTCGAATATTCCGCTGCTGGAGACCCTGCTCGAATTGCCCGCCGAAGCGCTCGCGCTGCATGGGGCTTGCCTGCGAGAGGCGCTCGAACAGAGCGAGGGAGAATACGTCA
>DASXPZ010000767.1:0-17403 GCA_036493275.1 Pirellulales bacterium | reverse complement strand
ATGTGCTCGTCGAGGTTGATGCCGAGATCCTCGGCGCCGCGGCGAATATCGTCTCGATCGATCGAGGCGGCAAAGCTTTTTTGCTTTAATTTTTTCTTCACGCTCGAAGCCTGCATCCCCGCCAGCCGTTCGGGTCGCAAGAGCGCAACGGCCGTGACGAAACCCGAGAGCTCATCGCAGGCGTAAAGCGCTCGATCGAGTCGCGAGACGCGCGGGTAATCCGTCAAGTAATCGGCGTGCGATTTGATCGCGTAGATGACTTCCGCCGGGTAGCCCAGCTCGGTCAAAATGGCCGCGCCTTGGAGCGGGTGGTCCGGCGGATCGGGCCAGCGCTCGTAGTCGAAATCGTGCAACAGCCCGACGATGCCCCAGGTTTCTTCGTCCTCGCCAAATCGGCGAGCATAGGCCCGCATCGCCGCTTCGACCGCCAACATGTGCTTGCGCAAGCCATCGCTGGCGGTGTATTGGCAAACGAGTCGGAGAGCGTCATCACGATTCACGGCCAGGAGGTCCTGCGCTGTGGAAGGAGGAGCGATTGCGCGCGACAAAAGTCAGCGGGAAGTGCTCTCTTTCGGCTTCGACGATTCTGTCGCCACGGTTTGCACTTCGCGCCAAGGCTTTTTGGCCTCGTAGCTTTCCAGTTCCTTGGCCAGCGCGGGCTTGACCGCCTCGGACCCGACGTTGATCGCCTTCTTCGACCACTCGATGGCCTTGGCGAAATCGCCGGTCTCGGCATAGCTGGCCGCGAGCGTGCTGAGAATGTGGGCTTGCTTGAACTCCGTTTCCTCAGCGGCTTGCGTCGCCAAGGTAATCGAGCGCTTGCCGTCACGCAGCGAATCGTCGGGCGAAGTGGCCAGCACCCAGGCCAGGTTGTTCAGCGTGCCGGTGTCCTTCGGCTTTTCGGCCAACGCCAACTCGTAGTCGGCGATCGCTTCGCGCTGCTTCCCCTGGTTCAATAAGGCGTCTCCGCGTCCGCGAAGGGCGAACAAATTCTTCGGATCCTCGCGTAGGATACTCTCGTAAACCTGGGCGGCTTCCGCCTGCTTGCCATCGAGCGTATAGATCGCGGCGAGTTGCAGCGCGACGTTTTGATCCTTCGGTTCGAGCCTGCGAATCAACTCGAAGTCGCTGATTGCGCCGGAATACTTTTTGGCGTTGGCCAGAATTATCCCTCGCTGCCGCAGCGCGGGGACCAGTCCGGGCCGAAGATCGAGCGCTTTGTTCAGGTCTTCGATCGCCTGATCGGGATGATCTTCAGCGGCCGCTTCGGCGCGCATGACGAGCGCCGCCAGGTTATCTGGATCCAGTCGCAGCACCTCGCTGAAGTCGGCCAGTCCGGCGTTCGTCTCGCCGGCCGCCATGTTTACCCGAGCGCGTTGCAACAAGGCGTTTGTGGCCCGCGGGCCTCCCTGGGCTGCTTTGACGGCTAGATCGAAGGCGGCGCGGGCCTCGGGCCATTTCTGATCGGTCGCCAGAATCAACCCCTTGGCTTCGATCGTGTCGACGTCTTCCGGATCGAGCTTGATGGCGGCGTCGAAATCAGCCAAGGCGCCGTCCATGTCCTTCAGATTCAATTTCAACGTGGCGCGAACCCGCAGCGGTTTCGGATCATCGGGCGTGAGCTTTACAGCGTTGTCGACGTCGGCCATTGCCTTTTCGGGCGTTTCTTGCAGACTGGCCCGTTGCACCAGGGCTTCGGATTGTCTGCGCGGATCGGTCGCCGTCAGTTTGACCAACTCTTCGATGGCCGCCATGGCGCGCTTGCGGTCACCCCCCGGCAGAATTTGCAGTTTTGCAATCAGCGCGTGGGCTTCGATCACGGCGGCGTCGTACTGTAGCGCCCTCTCGAAATCGGCCAGGGCAATCTGCCGCAGTTGGGGCCATTGCTGGGGCGGGGGCGTGCGACCGAAGATCGCCTCGCACATCATCATGCCGCGCTCGACCAGGGCCGACGCCATCAACTGGCGGGCGAAGGCCTGGTTCTTTTCGCCCAAACCCTTCTCGATCGCGCTTTCGCAGTGGCTGATGACGGTGTTCAAGTCGCGCGGCGCGCGGGCGGCCAACTTGGTTTCGACCGCCATGTCGAGGTCGGTCTGCCCGGCGTCAGGCTCGGCGGCCCAAACCGAGAGAGCCGCCGACGAGAGAAAGAGGCCGATCAATGCCCCGGCGAATAGCGCACGCATGAGATCACTCCCTTTTCGACGAGTAACAGGTTGTGCGACGGTCCGTGTCGTCCACCCCTCGACCAATCAAACCCTATTATGTCTCTATTCTGCCTTTATTACCATCCGAGTATTGGCCGCGTAAACGCAAGCCGTGGCGACGGTTAGAGCGGAGCCGGCAAGTCGCGATTGCAGAAAACGAGCGCCGCGACCACATAACAGGCCATCCCCAGCCCGATCAGGACGCCGTCGTATTGCCACGATAGGGTCCAGGCGCGTTCGCTTTCGACGATCAGCTTCTGCGGTTCGCAGGCCGTCAAAAACGTGAAATTCAACAGCCATTTGAACCACGCGATCGTCTGGCCCATCATCTTGAAGACCAGTTGCGAGATAAAAAATGCCCCCATAAAACCGATCGTCCGCCATCGATAGCTGTCCCACGAAGAGACCATCGTGCTGGCGCCCGCCAGGAAGAATATCATGGCAAAGACATTGATCGCGCCGGGCAGAAATTGCCGCCAATGAACAGGATCGACCAGCGACACCGTGGCCAGTCCGATCGCGGTCCCGCCAAGGATCGCCAGGCACAGCACCGCCGCGCCGGCGAGCGTCACGCAGGCTTGGACCGCCAGGACGGAGAGTCGTCTGACCGGTTGCGCGAGGATCATCTCCATGGTGCCGCGGCCGATCTCGCCGCTCACGGCGTCCGAGCCGCGCCCGATCGCCCAGATGGTAGTCGAGAAGACGACGACAGGGTCAACGTACGCCATCGAAATCCGACCAAGGCACGTCGCGACGCTGTCGAACGACATACCGACCAGTTGCTCGAAAAACGGCGGCAATGAACCCAAGAATAACTTCAGCGCCGCGAGATCGATCAGGCTCGTAATGTACACAAACAGCCAATTGAAGCCGAACAGCAAGCACGTCAGAAAGAACAGCAGCACGCGCATATCGCGAAAGCACTTGATCCACAGCGCCTTGTTGGTCATGCCTCGGCTCCCGGCGCGTGGTAGCGATCGTAAACCGAGCGAAGGCGTATCGGTTCGATCCGCACTTCGGCCAGCGGCAACGTCGCCAGCCAGCCCAACAGCGGCGCGAGCTCGCCGGGCGTTTCGATCCGCACGGCGTCGTCGCCATTGCGATGGATCTGGATCTGGCCGGCCAATTGCGCGGGCGCTGGCGGTAGCGGACCGGTAAGCCGCGCGCTGATTCGATGTTGCTTCAGTAGCGCATCCATCGGCTGCGAATGGACGAGCTTTCCTTTGCGAAGAATGCAAACCCTGTCGCACGCCTCTTCAACTTCTTCCAGCACGTGCGAAGAAAAGATCACGGTTCGCCCGGCGCGCCGCGCCTCGCGGACGATGGTCACCACGTCGCTGCGGACGGTGGGATCGAGATTGGCTGTCGGCTCGTCGAGCATCAACAGCGGCGTATCGGCCGCCAGCACGGCAGCCAACGCCAGCTTCTGCCGCATGCCGGTCGAAAACGTGGCGACTTGCCCCGAGAGATCGAGATCGAGGCGATCCGCGAAAGCCAGGGCCCGCGGCAAGCTGTTTCGTTCGCCGCGGACATTGCAAAAGAACCTGAGCACTTCGCGGCCGCGCATGCGGGCAAAGAGGCGGGCGTCTCCGGGCAAGTAGGCCACGCGCGTGTGAACTTGCACGCTTTGATGATAGCAATCGAGTCCGTCGATCTTCGCGCTACCGTCCGACGGGCGCAAATAACCCATTAAGAGGCGGAGGAGCGTGGTCTTGCCGGCGCCGTTGGGGCCGAGCAGGCCCAGGACTTCGCCGCGGGCCACGGTTAAATCGCAATGATCGAGCGCGGCCTTCTGCCCGTAGATTTTGGTCAAAGATCGAGTTTCGACGAGCACGCGAGACACCTGCGCGGGGAACAGAGCGCTACGAAGCGACGCATTGAGGCAGCCGAGAGACGCCACCCATTGTTGGCGTGCGCGTGGCGCATGGCAAGCGGGGGCAGGCGAGTCTGAACGCTTCGGGTATGCGATACGAATGAACGCGGTTCTTGGGCAGCGGTTCGGCGTGAACGGCAACAATGCAGTTCCGTGGGCCAAAGTGCTGGGAGCTACCCAGCTCACCTTCTCTAACTTTGGCAGAGACTATCCAACGCACCGCTAGCCTGATAAAAAATCAAGAGACCAATTTGCCTGTTTGAGCCACAGGACCTGCAATTCCATTCTACCCATACCATAAAACATGAACTCTAGGAAATCCGTGCGACGGATTTAACCTTTTTCACTCGTGCATCAAGGGGGTGTAAGATGTCTTCCGACCTTGGACGTGTCCGAGAGTTAATCAATTCCTTGTTAGAATTCAAGCACAGCAATGGATTCCAACTCTATGCCGAAGACCACGAACGCGAGGCAATGGACACCACTCTTAACTGTGCACGAAAGGTTGCGCAGAAAGAGAAAGTCACCGAGGTGGGATGGGAATTAGAACCTCCCACTCCGGCAGAATTGAAAGAGATGATGAAAGATCGTCGAGAACAGGAGAAGGCCATTGAAGCGGAGAGGCTTAGGTTGATTGACAAACCCGAGTGAACAAACTGGCAATGTGCCGAAGAGGTGATGGCCTGCGGGCTCAGCGCACAGGGGGCCGATTGATTTTGCCATCGTTCAAAATGCCACGTCGCTTTATATCCTGCAGATGACTGTAGATTCGCTTTGAGTTTGATCCAACCTTATTCGCAATTCTTTCCAGTAGCGCATTGAACTCATCGCGACGTTCTTTCGGCACCTTTCCAACTAGGTAAGCCAACGAAAGAGTAGCAGTTGGTTGCTTGGCCAAGAACTCGTTCGTCAGAGTCGCAAAGCTTCCTGCTCTACTGAATTCTCGCGCAGGCCATTTGTCATCCAACATTCCAATTTCTCCCGGTTATAGGTGCAGACATCAGAGTGGTAATACTATTCTGTCAGCTTCAGGACGATCGTGTTTCAGCAAGAAGCGACGCGGCTGCGAAGTAAATGGGCGCCTCTCAAGGGATGTTTCCTATTCTTAGCGTGCGCGTGGCGCATGGCAAGCGGGGGCCGTTGCGCGCGAAGAGCGTCTTCGAGGGGTCGCAAGGGCTACGCAGACGGGATTTGTGAGTGGCAGGTTCGGAAATTCCGCTCCGTTGATCCACGGCGAGCAGTTATACTAACGAGGAAGCATTTCGAGGATTACAGTATGGACTACCAATTTCCCCCGGACGTAGACCGCATGCTGCGAGATCGCATGGCGGCAGGCGGCTATTCCTCCGAAGATGAGGTGCTGCGCGACGCGCTCGGAGCTTTGGCCGATCGTATCGATGATCTCGCGGCGCTCCAGGCCGGCATAGACGATTGGCGCGCGGGGCGCGTAAAGTCGCTTGCGGAAGTCGACGCCGAGGTCCGCAAGTCCATTTGCTTTGGCTCGGGGCGATCTGATGTAGCTCGTTGGGTTTAGCTCAACATCGCCGCAATGTTTTCCTTCGTCACCGGGCTGATCACGCCGCGCTCGCAGATGATGCCCCGGATCAGGCGCGCCGGCGTGACGTCGAAGGCCGGGTTGTAAACCTTGATTCCGTCCGGCGCGGTCTGCCGGCCGAAGCCGTGCGTGATCTCGGTCGAGCTGCGCTCTTCAATCGGAATCTGGCTGCCGTCAGCCAGGGAGAGATCGAAAGTGCTGCTGGGCGCCGCGATGTAAAACGGAATCTCGTGCGCCGCGGCCAACAGCGCCACGCCGTACGTGCCGATCTTATTGGCCGAGTCGCCATTGGCCGCGATCCGGTCGGCGCCGGTCACCACGGCCTGCACCCGTCCCTCGCGCATCACTTGCGCGGCCATCGAATCGCATATCAGCGTCACGTCGATCCCGTGTTGCTGCAGCTCCCAGGCGGTCAGCCGGGCGCCTTGCAGCAGCGGGCGCGTCTCGTCGGCGTAGATCTGTAGCCTTTTGCCTGATTCATGCGCGGCGAAGAAGACGGCGAGCGCCGTGCCGTAATCGCTCGTGGCCAGTCCGCCGGCGTTGCAATGCGTCAGCACGCCTTGACCATCTTTAAGCAGTTCGGCTCCGAAGCGGCCAATGGCGCGGCACATCGCGCGATCTTCTTCATGAATTGCGCGGGCTTCGGCCAGCAGCAGCTCGAGGAGCGCCTCGGACGAGAGCGCAGAGTTCGTGGTGATCGCACGGGCCGCGGCGCGGCGCATCCGTTCGATCGCCCAAAACAAATTGACGGCCGTCGGCCGGCTTTCAGCCAGCCGCGCGCCGACGCGATCGAGATTTTGGAGGAACGCTTGCGTGTCGGCGGTTGCGGCGGTTTGCGCGCCGACGATCATGCCATACGCCGCGGCGACACCGATCGCCGGAGCCCCGCGAACGCGCAAGCTGCGGATCGCCTCGAAGACGGTCTCCACGTCACGGCATTCGATCTCGCGAAGCTCGGTCGGCAGCAGTGTTTGATCGATCATCACCAGTCGCCCGTCGGCGCCGCCGACCCAACGCAGGGTAGGAAGCGCGTTGGCTGATGTTTGCGACATGGAATCATCCTTGAGCAGGCAAGAGTCGAGCGCCGAGGCCTGACACCTGAGGCAAATACTACTCTTTACGCGTTTTTGATCTCGCGCCGCACGCGTTCCAGATCGGCGTCGACCATCATCTTGATCAGCTCTTCGAAGTTGACCTTCGGATCCCAGCCCAGCACGCGTTTGGCCTTGCTAAAATCTCCGCGGAGCTTGTTGACTTCGGCTGGGCGGAAGAACGCCGGGTCGACGTCAACGTGCTTTTGCCAATCGAGCCCGACGTGGCTGAAGGCGACTGCGACCAGATCTTGGACGCTGTGGCTGACGCCGGTGGCGATGACGTAATCGTCCGGCTGGTCGTGTTGCAGCATCAACCACATGGCGCGGACGTAGTCGCCGGCAAAACCCCAGTCGCGTTTGGCTTCGAGATTGCCGAGCGACAGGCGTTCTTGCACTCCCAGCTTGATGCGCGCGACGGCGTCAGTGATTTTGCGCGAGACGAACTCTTTGCCCCGCAGCGGCGACTCGTGATTGAACAGGATGCCCGAGCAGGCGAAGATGCCGTAGCTCTCGCGATAATTGACCGTGATGAAATGGCCATAGGTCTTGGAAACGGCGTAAGGGCTGCGCGGCCAGAAGGGCGTGAGCTCGTCCTGCGGCTCGGCGCGGACCTGGCCGAACATCTCGCTGCTTGACGCCTGGTAAAACCGGATCGACGGATCGACCAGCCGGATCGCCTCCAGCACGCGCGTCACGCCGAGCGCCGTGAATTCACTGGTCAACAGCGGCTGTTGCCAACTGGTGGGAACGAAGCTCTGCGCCGCCAGATTGTAGATTTCGTGCGGCCGCGATTCTTGCACCAGTGTGACCAGCGAGAGCTGATCGAGCAGGTCTCCCTGATGGAGATGAAGCCGCGCGGCGATCGATTCGATGCGCTCGGAGCGCTCGCCGCTCGACCGGCGGACCATGCCGTGGACTTCGTACCCCTTGCCGAGCAGGAACTCAGCGAGATAAGCGCCCGCCTGTCCCGTGACGCCAGTGATCAGTGCGCGCTTCGTCATGCGTCAGTTTCGCTACTATTTGCCTACGCGTGGAGGGATACGTATTTCAAATCAGGACGAAGCAGCCCGCTCTTCCCGTCGAATCCTGACGCCGGCGAACGATGGCTTGGGCAGAGCTCAAGTATAGTCTGGGGTCGGCGCGAGGGGCTCACTCGCGTCAATGGGACTTGCGAAAAAACCGGCGCAGCCTGGACAAATCATGCCAATTGCCCCTTTACGCCGGAGGCTCCGCCGGTGGGGCGCCTGTGGAGTCGATCGGCGGCTCCGTGGCGGCGGCCTCGGCCGAGGAGTCGTCTTCTTCGCGCGGCACGCGGACCACGGCGGCCAGCGTGTCGGCTTCGTCCAGGCTCATGATCCGCACCCCTTGCGTGTTGCGCCCGATGATGCTGACTTCACCCGCCACCATCCGCTGCAACTTGCCCCGCGCGGTCATCATCAGCAGTTCGTCCTCGTCGCGAACGCTGACCACGGCCACGACCGGCCCGTTGCGGTCAGTGGTTTTAATGTCGCGCAAGCCCTTGCCGCCGCGGCGCTGGGTGCGGTAGCGGCGAGACGAACCGCCCTCGGCGCCTTCTTCGCCACCCGCTTCGTCTGCGCTGCTTTCTTCGGGCTTGCTCTCTTCGATCTTCGCCTCGGGGACCGGCGACGTCTCAGCACCGTCAGCGTCTTCACCGCCAGCGGAATCGTCAGCCGTGAGCGCCGCGTCTGCGCTATTGGGGCCGAACGGCGTGCGCTTGCCATAGCCGTTTTCGCAGACGGTGAGGAGCGTCGCGTCGGGATCGGCCACGACCATGCCGACCAGTTCGTCGTCCTTCGAAAGATTGATCCCCTTCACGCCGCTGGTGTTGCGCCCCATCGGCCGGGCGTTGGCCTCGTTGAAGCGAATGGCCATGCCGTTCTTCGTCGACAGGACCAGTTCGTCCCCCTTACAAGTGACGACGACGTCGACCAGCTCGTCGTCTTCTTTGAGCTTGATGGCGATGATGCCCCCCTTGAGCGGGCGGCTGTATTGCATCAGCGGCGTCTTTTTCACCAGGCCGCGGCGCGTGGCCATCATCAGATAGCTATCTGGCTGGGTAAAATCTCGCACGGCTCGGCAATCGGCGATCTTTTCGCCTTCGGCAAAATTCAAAAGATTCACCACGGCGCGGCCGCGGCTTTCGCGCGAGAGTTGCGGCAGACCGTAGACTTTTTGCCAGTAGACCTTGCCGCGATTCGTAAAGAACAGCAGGTAATCGTGTGTGCTGGCGGCAAACAGGTGGCGAATCGGATCTTCTTCTTCGGTCTTGGCACCCTTCATTCCCTTGCCGCCGCGGCGCTGCGCGCGGTAGGTGCTGGCCGGGGTGCGCTTGATGTAACCTTGGTGGCTGATGGTGACCACCATGTTCTCTTCGACGATCAGATCTTCGAGGTCGATGTTGCCTACTTCTTCGCCACTGATCTCGGTGCGGCGGGCGTCGGCGTGCTTGCGCTTCACCTCGACCAGATCTTCGCGAATGATGTTGCGAATGTTCTGCTCGTCCGAAAGGATCCTCTGATACTCGCCGATCTCGTTGAGCAGATTTTCGTATTCGCCCGCCAGCTTTTCCTGTTCGAGATTGACCAACTGGCCGAGCGAAATCTTGAGAATCGCCTCGGATTGCACGGCCGTAAGCGTGTAGTTCTCGCGGACGCCCCGGTCGGCCACAAAGCTGGCGAAACCGGTGTCGCCCAGCGCTCGCTGCATGAGCGCCGAAGGACATTCGATCCCCATCAGCCGGGCCTTGGCCTCGGCCTGCGTGGCCGACGTGCGGATCACGCGGATCACTTCATCGATATTGGCATGGGCCAGCAGCAAGCCTTCGACCGTGTGCCGGCGCTGCCGCGCCTTGGCCAGCAGGAACTGCGTCCGCCGCCGAATGACTTGCGCCCGATGGCGGATAAACTCCGCAATCATTTCTTTGACCGACAGCGTCCGCGGCTTGCCGTCGACCAGCGCCAAAAAGATCAAAGAGAACGTGTCTTGCAGCGGCGAGAACTGGTAAAGCTGGTTGAGCACCACGTCGGGATCGGCGTCGCGCTTCAGCTCGATGATCAGGCGGACCGGCTCCTTCAGGTCGCTCTCGTTGCGCATCCCGGAGATGCCGAGGATCTTGGCCTCGTTGACCAGGTCGGCGATCCGCTCTTCGATCCGGTCGCGCGTTTGCTGGAACGGGATCTCGGAGATGAGGATCCGGAATCGCCCCTTTTTGTCTTCCTCAATCCGCGCGCGGGCGCGAACGACGATGTTCGCGCGCCCGGTGTGGTACGCCTGGCGGATGCCGGCCCGGCCGCAAATGATGCCGCCCGTGGGAAAGTCGGGGCCAGGAATGATTTCCAATAGTTCGTCGACCGAGACGTCCGGCTCGTCAATGACGCGGATCGCGGCCGTGCAGACTTCGCCCAGGTTGTGCGGGGGAATCGACGTGGCCATACCGACGGCGATGCCGTTCGACCCGTTGACCAGCAAATTCGGAAACTTCGACGGCAGAACCGACGGCTCGGTGCGGCGCTCGTCGTACGTCGGCACGAAGTCGACCGTGTCGAGCTTGAGATCTTCGAGCATCAAGGCCGCGATCGGCGAGAGGCGCGCCTCGGTGTATCGCATGGCGGCCGGTGGCAGGCCGGCGATCGAGCCGAAGTTCCCTTGCTTGTCGATCAGCACGCAGCGCATGTTCCAGTCTTGCGCCATGCGGACGAGCGTGGGATAGATCACGCTTTCGCCGTGCGGATGGTAGTTACCGCTGGTGTCGCCCGAAATCTTTGCGCATTTAACGCGGCTGGCGCCCGGCGTCAGGTTCAGATCGTTCATCGCCACCAGAATGCGGCGCTGCGACGGCTTCAGCCCATCGCGGACGTCGGGCAGCGCTCGGCTGACGATCACGCTCATGGCGTACGTCAGGTAGCTATCCTTGAGCTCGTCTTCGATTGGCAGGTCGATCAGTCGGCCGGCGTTGACGTCATCGGCCTTGAGTCCCTCCAGGGGCGCGTCAGGAATTTGGTCGTCCGCGTCATCGGGAAGATCCGGATTATCAGCCAAAACTGGGTCCTTTCGGCAACCGTGCCAGCGGCCCGTCCGGCTCGCTCGGCGAGCCTTGTTTCAGCGGCCAAGGGCGGGGGGCAAATGATGCGATTTACTGCCCAAAAGTATAGCGTTTTTTGGGCTGATTAACAACCGCCCGAGCACGATAAAACACGGTCGCAAAGCCGTGCGCAAGTTAGGCTTAGAGCGACCCGTTTCAGAGCCGACAGAAGGGCGCGGGTACGCGCCGATTTTAACCCCGTTTGTCGCCCAAAAAATTGGGTCCAAAAAGCCCCGCCAGTTAAGAGGCCGACATCACCAGATGCCGCAGTCCGTTGAGGGCTTCGAGCACGTCCTCGGCCGAGACTTCAGTCCAGCCCGAAAGTTTATGCCGCAGGATCGCCAGTTTGAAGCTCTCCATCGCGTCAGCCAGGTCGGGTGGGAGCGCGGCGAGGTTCTCGAACGGGCGAGCCGATTCCGGCGCGGATCCGAGATCTTCGACGTCTGCGCCGTATTCGGTGGACGCGGCGCCGTCGTGAGAGATTCCAGAATCTCCTTCGTTGCCTTCGTCCCCAAAATCAGGGCCCTGGCTCAGGTCGGCGCCGGAGGTCGAGCGATTGGCCGGGTCGCGAATTTCGGTCGTTGCCTCCTCGACCACGTCTTCGTCCATCTCGGCCGAGATAACGTCCGACTCTCGTGGTTGCTCTTCGACCGGCGAGCCCATCGCCATCCAGCGCGAAGTGCGCATCTCGGCGACCGACCAATCGTTTTGCACGGCGCCTTCGAGCCACATCTCGGCGTCGTTCCAATCGAGCGCCGCTTGAAAGTGGCTCCAGTAAAGACCGGCGTAACTGGCGCAAACTTCGCCAAAGCGATCGAAGACGCGCCGCAACCGCCCGACGTGCTGACTGCTTACGTTGCCGACGCGCCGGCTCCAGGCTTCGTCCGAGAATTGCAGCGGACTGGCCTGGGCTGCGATCAGCGCCAATCGCCACTGGTGGATGATCCGCCCCTTTTCCCAATTGGTCGAGCTGACCAGCAGATGCCACTTGCCCAAGTAGGCGAGCGAGGTCTCTTCTTCCAGCGCGCCGGCCAATCCGAGGGGCTCAGTCATGGGGCTTCCTTTCCAACAAACAAGCAGCGTGCTTTATCTACAGCGTGCGAACCGACCAAGAAGGGCGAGCCGAAAGCACGGCCACTTTTCTGGCGACGGGCGTGTGATTCTAAAGCGCCCGGCGGCCGATCGCTACCAATCGAATTCGCTTTTTCCGCGCCTCGAGCCGATTCTGCCGCGCGGACCACGGCAAAACCCACAAGATCGCGCAAGATTCGCACAACCACAGGGAGCACGAGCATTGGGGAAAAGCTGTCGATAGCGCCGGCGGAGCCGGCGAGGCCGTAGGCTTGAGGCTGTAGGCTTTAAAGGAAGGAATACAGGCGCTCTTCGTGAGCCCCACGCTGCTAGCCTCGGGTTCTTCGTGTTTCGGCGTTACTTCAAATTCACCGGCGGCTAGCGCCGTGCCGCTCACTGCTTGTCGTCCTGGGCGCGATTAATGTCTCAACTCCGATGACTTGCGGCTCGCGTGGCTCTCCTTCGACGGGACAGTTCGAGCAGGCGCCGCAGCCGGCTTTTCTTTTGCGCGCGAGCGTAGCGTACGCGCGATACGCCAGCCACCCGGCGGCTGCGGCCACCACGGCGAGCACGATCACGTTTTGCAGTAGCGGCGTCATGGCGTTAGGCGATCCACATTCCCACTTGATACGTCAGCAGCGCTCCCAAGTAGGCGAGCGTCGTCATGTACAAAAACGAAAACATCGGCCAAAGCCAGCTATCGGTCTCTCGTTTGATTACCACCAGCGTCGCCGCGCACTGCGCGCACAGAGCGAAGAAGACCATGATCGAAAGCGCCACCGGGATATTGAACACCGGCTCGCCTGTGTCGTCCCACGTGGCCCTGCGAAGCGCCTCCGGCAGATCGCTATCGACCGCCTCGCCAGCGTCGATCTCTCCTAAATTATAGATGATGCCGAGCGTCGCCACGATCACTTCGCGGGCCGGAAACGACGCGATCGCCGCGCAGCCAATCCGCCAATCCCACCCCAATGGCCGCACGGCCGGCTCCAGCCAATGCCCAATTCGGCCCAGGATGCTCTGCCTCTGGTAGGCTCCCTCTTGCAGATGGTCGATCTCGGCCAACTGCGCTTCGATCGCCGCGCGGGCCGGCCCGTTGGCGTCGTTCGCAGGCGTGGCTTCGAGTTGCGCCTCAAGCGTCGCCCGCAGGGGAGCGAACTGCTCGGCCACCTCCGGCCCATGCGGATAGTAAAGGCTCGCCCAAACGACGATCGAAACCGCGACAATCAACGTCCCGGCCCGATAGATAAACGACCAGGCCCGCTCGAGAATTCGGTGCGTCACCACGCCGGGCGAAGGGAGCTTATAGCTCGGCAGCTCCATCACGAACGGCGGCGTCGGCCCGCGCAGGATCGTCCGTTTCAGAATCAGCGCTACGAAGACGGCCGTTACGATCCCCACCAGGTACATCGCCAACAGCGTCAGGCCTTGCAGCTTGAGCAAGCCACCCAGGTATCTCGTCTCGGGAATGAACGCGGCGATCAATACCGCGTACACCGGCAGCCGCGCGCTGCAGCTCATGAGCGGCGCGATCAAGATCGTCGTCAGCCGGTCGCGTCGATTTTCGATGGTCCGCGTCGCCATCACGCCGGGAATGGCGCAGGCGAAGCTCGACAACAGCGGTATGAACGACTTGCCGCTCAGGCCGACTCGAACCATCAGCCGGTCCATCAGGTAGGCGGCACGGGCCATGTAGCCGCAATCTTCGAGCACGGCGATAAAGAAGAACAGAATCAAAATCTGCGGCAAAAAAACGAGCACGCCGCCGACGCCGCCAATCACGCCATCGATCACGAGGCTGCGCAAGGCGCCCTCGGGGAGCAGCCCGCCCACGGTGTCTCCCAAGAGTCCGACGCCGGCGTCGGTCCACTCCATCGGATACGCGGCCCACGAAAAGACCGCCTGAAAGACGACTACCATCAACAGCAGAAAGAAGAGCGATCCCCACAGGCGGTGCGTCAGCAACCGATCTGCGCGATCACCGAGCGTAACGGGGCGTTCGGTTGGGCGAGTCACGACGCCGTCGAGCGTGCGATGGACCCAGCCGTAGCGCGAGACGGCCTCGATCGCTGGAACTTCGCAGCCGGCGTTGGCCAGCCGGTCGCGCGCCCTCAGCAGCGCCGCCCGCAAACCGGTATCTTCTTGTCGCAAAACTTCCGCTTCCAGGTAACCCGTGGTGTCGAGCAATAATCGCTCGACCAGATATCGCGGCAGCGGCTCACGCGCCGCGGCGAGCGAGCGGGTGAGATCCTCTACCTCGTCCTGAAAGGGCTGCGGAAAGGGGCTCTCGATCGGTCCGCGTTGTTGCGCACTCGCGGCGGCCAGCGCCGCGGTCAATTCAGCGATTCCCTGCCGCCGATTGGCTTGGACCTCGACGACCGGAATACCGAGTTGCTTCGAAAGCCTCGCGGCGTCGATCGTCATCCCGCGGCTGCGGGCGACGTCGGTCATATTCAGCGCCAGCACCGTCGGCAGACCGAGCTCCAGCACCTGGCTCAGCAGGTACATGTTGCGCTGCAAGTTGCTGGCGTCGACGATCGCCAGCGCCACGTCAGGCCGCGGCGTGTCTGCCCGGCGACCCAACAACACGTCGACCGCTAACATCTCGTCAGGAGATCTAGGCGCCAAACTGTAAGTGCCCGGCAGGTCGAGCAGCGCAAAGCGACGTCCGCCGTGCGTCATGTGGCCGATTTTTTTCTCGACCGTGACGCCGGGATAGTTTCCCACGCGTTGACGAACGCCGGCCAGCGCGCCGAACAACGTCGACTTACCGGTGTTGGGATTGCCGATCAGGGCAATGCAGATCTCGGCGTCTTCAGAAGGAGCCATGGGCGAGGACGATCGCGAAGGACAACAAACAAACGGTTCATCTGCCCACGCTGCTTTCTTCTTCCCCCTCTCCCCTTGGGAGAGGGCCGGGGTGAGGGCAGCAGCGCCGAGGTGGCGAAACTTCAATTTCCGCGCCGCGCGAGCCCAATGCAATCATTCACTTTCGATCTCAACTCGCGCCGCTTCACTCTTGCGAATACTGAGGCGGTAACCGCGGACTTCAAACTCGAGCGGATCCCCCAGCGGAGCGCGGCCGATCAAACGAACTTCGATCCCCGGCGTCAGCCCCATTTCCAGCAAACGCAACGCGATCTCATCATTGCCCAGGATTCGGACGACGCGAGCCTCGCGCCCCAGCGGCAGATCCGCTAGCTGCGTCACGCCGTGACCTCGGGTCGCACGAGCACGTTGAGCAACTCGTCCCCCCGCAAGCAGAGGCGGTGCCCTTCAAGTCGCACGATGCAGGGGCTGCCGGGCTGAATCATCTCGACCTCGGCCCCGCGGCGCAGTCCCAATTCGTGCAAGCGATGGACCGTTTCGCGCCCGCCGACTACGTCCGTTACGGCCGCGACCTGGCCCGCTTCTAACAACTGCAATGGGACCGGAAGAATCATTTGAGCTGCCGATTGAGCGAGAGAAACTATTGAGATTGCTTCTCAATTCCAATAGCTCAAATATAGAGACTGCGAGAATCGGTATCAAGCGAGTAGTAAAGAGATTTCGAGACCGGCGGGAGGGACAGAGGCCCAGAAGAGTCCGAACCGCCGGTTCCGCTTACCCGAACAGGGCCTCGATCGGGTTCCCCGCCGCCAAGCGATAGGGGCGGCCCGACGAATCGCGAATTTCGGCCGCCGGATCGAGCCCGAAGCGCCAGAAGATCGTGGCGGCTAGGTCTCCGGGCGTGACGCCGTTGGTGTCTGGCCGGGCGCCGATCTTGTCGCTCGTTCCGTAGGTCGTGCCGCCACGCACGCCGCCGCCAGCCAGGCAGACGCTGAAGCAGTAGGGCCAGTGATCGCGGCCGCCGTCTTTGTTGACGCGTGGCGTGCGGCCGAATTCGCCGATCGCCACGACGAGCGTCGACTCCAACAGTCCGCGCTCGGTCAGGTCTTCGATCAAGGCCGACATCGCCATATCGGTCGGCGGCAGGAGCGAATCCTTCAGTCGGCCGAAGTTGTTGACGTGCGTGTCCCAGTTGTCGAGGCCGTTGTGGACTTTGTCATAGACGCTGACGAACCGCACGCCCGACTCGACCAGCCGGCGGGCCAGCAGCACGCTCTGCCCGTGAGTATTGCGGCCGTAGCGATCGCGCGTGTTTGGCGTTTCTTGCGAGATGTCGAGGCTGCGGCGGACGTCGGCGCTATGCAAAATGGAAAACGCGCGCTGGTAGTAGGGATCGAGCGCGCCGGCGGCGGCTTGCGATTCGGCGGCGGCCGATTGCGCGTTGACGATCTTCAGCAGCGACTCGCGTCCTTCGAGATCGGCCATCGTCAGGCCGGCCGGCAGTTCCAGCTCAGGCACTTTGAACTCGGCGGCGTTCGGGTCGCGCAAAATTCGCAGCGGCTCATGACGCGAGCCGAGAAAACCGGCCGTTTGACCCGGCAACATCACTACGTTGTACATGATGTGCGGCAGCGCGATGTGTGGGGGCATCGCCGTCCGGTCCGGCATCAGATGCGACAGCGCCGAACCGTAGCACGGAAAATCAGTCAGCGGGTCGTTCGCCAGTAATTCGAGATCCCCCTTCAGCGGCGTCCGCCCGCACAGCGCCTCGACCGCGGCGGCGTTGTGATTGGTCATCGGGTGGTGCATGCTGCGCACGACCGCCACCCGATCCATCACCCGCGCCATCTTCGGCATCTGGTCGCAGACGACAATGCCAGGGGCGGTGGTGGCGATCGATTGAAAGTCGCCGCGAACTTCGCGCGGCGCGTTCGGCTTCATGTCCCAGGTGTCGAGATGACTGGGACCGCCGTAGTAGAAGAGCAAGATGCAAGATTTGATCCGCCCGGCGGCGCCCTTTGTTTTCTCTCCAGCCGGGTTCGGCTTCTCCGCGGCGCAAGCTTCGGCCGCCAGCAATCGCGGCAGGCTCAACCCGAGCGCGCCCAAGCCCCCAATCTGCATCAACTGCCGCCGCGGCAAGAGCGCGCGCGATAGCGCAGCGAGTGCGTTGGGCGGAGCATTGGAATCGGGTCGAGGCGAGAACATCGGGCGGGGGATCTTTCGGGTCAAGAGGACGAAAGAACCGGTAGGGGCTGCCCGCCTACCCTAACACATCGAGAGAGACCGATGCAAGGGAATGGCTTGGGGGGGTGTGGTCTAGGGTTGAGTTGGTCGCAAACTACGGGGCTCGCCGCTGGACTCGATTCTTGATCGCACTCTAGCGCGCATCCACATGCCTCTCAGCTGCCACCCCAGCCAAACTGCCAACAGCGTTCCCACGACGAACTTCGATCGCAGGCTGTGGCGAAACCAGACACGGTGTGGCGAGAGATCCTCTTCTGGCTCTCTCATCCCGATTAAGGTTGGCATGGTGGGAGCGGGTTGTGTGGCAGCCGGCAATGCGGCAGGAGGCAAGTCGTCGTCACTTGAGTCACCACGGTGCCAGGTGTCCACGTACGATTCCGGAAATAGCTCGTGCGCCATCTGGAGTCGCGCTTTACTAGCAGCGTTTGGAT
>DASXPZ010000766.1:0-3805 GCA_036493275.1 Pirellulales bacterium | reverse complement strand
AGGCAAGGCGTACGGTCCGCGGTTCAATAATTACATCGCGAAGATGGTCAAGAACAACACGCTCCACTGCACGTTGACGACGCTGGTGATCGACCATGACATTGCGCTGGTCGGCATGCCGGGCGAAATCTTTGTGGAGTTCCAAACGATCCTGAAAAAGCAATCGCCGACGCCGAATACGTTTCTGGTCGGCTACACGAACGGCTATTACGCTTATTTCCCGACGATTCGCGACGCGGCGGCCGGCGGTTATGGCGGCAAAACGGCGACCTACGTCGAGCCCGGCGCCGGCGAACGCTTGACGAACGAGGCGCTCGTCACGCTCTATAAGCTAGCCGATCAGCTCCACGACAAACCGCGGCCCCAAGATTTCAAACTACTGGAATACGACGACGTGCGAGCGAAGGCAGACGCCAAGTAGCTGCAATACACGCTCCGGGAGCTGCAACACGCGTTCTGGGAGTGCGAGGCTCCCGCCGAGCAGCGCAGCGCGCACGACGGCGCATCAAAACAAACAAACGGAGCATTCTCATGCGAATCGGCCATTGCCAGTTGCAAAGCGTTTGCGGCGAGTTCGACGCCAACCTGAACAAAGTTCTCGAAGGACTCGCGCGGGCCGATCGTGAACGAGTTGAGATTGTCTGCTTTCCGGAGTGTTTTTTGACCGGCTATCCCGATACGGAAGAATTGGCCCGGCGAGACGCCTTCGCCATCGATTCGCCCAAGATGATGAAGGTGCTGGACCGCACGAGTCGCTTCGAGGCGACCTGGATCGTGGGGTTTAACGAGCAGCGCGGCAAGGATCTCTATAACACGGCCGCCGTGATTCACAAGGGACACATGCTCGGCGCGTACAGCAAGTGCGCGGCTTACCAGCCGTTTCATAAACAGGGGCGAGAGTTTCCCGTCTTCGAGCGCGACGGCGTCAAGTTCGGCGTCGTGATCTGCGCCGACGGCGGCTATATCGAGCCAGCCCGCATCTTGGCTCTTAAAGGGGCGCGGATCATCTTTTCGCCCCACTTCAACTACATCGCCAAAGAAGGGCTGATCGACCACTTTCAGAAAGTCCGCGCGGATCACACGGCCCGCGCGGTCGAGAACCAGGTCTATTTTGTCCGCGGCAACAACGTCACGTTCGGCAGCGACCCCGGCATCAAGAAATACGACGGCGTCGGTTACGGCGATAGCTACATCGTCGACCCAGCGGGCGAGATCGTCGTCCGCAGCCGGCTGCATCAAGAGGATTTCATCTTCGCCGACGTCGATCTTGCCGCAACCAAGGACGGCGCCTGGGGTGGACTGGGGAGGTCGAAGTGGAGCTCCCGTGAGTTCGGCAAGCTGCTCCGAGAAGCGGCTGAGCAGTAACCAAACTCCGCGCGACGCGCGTGCGATGCAACTCAAATGATCGTCAACTTGCCGACCCGCCCGGCAAGCGGTCGCATGGCGGGTACAGCAAACTACCGCCTGCCCGGAAAGTTGGGATAGAAGTGCGAGTAGTTGCCATAAGTCGCCTGGTGACCGGTCGAGCGTAGGGTTTGACTTCCCGAGTTGCCAGAAGCGGGTGGAGGGGCCTCGAGGCGATTGATCCGGCTGTTCTGCTGCGAGCTGATTCGGGCCTGATTCACTTGCGGACGGACCAACGACTGATAGTTAGTGAGATTCGGGTTTTGGTTATTGAGCAAGTTCATGTAAGGGCTGACCGATGGCCTGCGCGCCGGCAACTGTCTCCCCTGCCCCGGCCCCGCTCCCGCCCCCGACTGGGCTCTGGGTGACGAGGGCGCCCCAGCCGCTCGGGCTTCCGCAACCAACAGAAAGCTTCCCAACGCGATTGCCAGCAAAGCGACTGCCTGTTTCACGGTTACCTGTCTCATGGCGCGTACCTTTTGGTGATATCCAGGATGGACGTGATCCGAGTATTAGGCGTCCGCTTAACCTACGCATCCGGTGATCCGCCAACCAGACGCGTCACGCTGCCGCCAGAATCGAGTCGCTTGATCTCGGTCGGGTCCAGTGCTCTTCCGAATCGAGACCTTGATGACAGTCTACTACTATCTCCATCATCGTGGCTGTTGCGACGTTGTCAAATGAGAAGTCCGTGAAGTCGCAAGAGCCTCATCTGGGGGCCTCTACGCAGGCGCCGCGTACCTTGTTCGCGCGAAAGAAAAGAAATCGATGCCTTAATCAGCAGCGATTACGAGGACTTCAGCCCCATTCGCAATGTCCGCGAAGCCGAGCTAGCAGAGCGGCTAGCTGCGCGGATGGGTCTCAAATTCGCACGATATCGGCAGCCTGTCAGCGGACAGGCGCCATTGCGACCGCGAAGGGTTGGATCGCTTGTGTCACTTAGTCCGATTATCGCAGAATCTGACCTAGGACGCTCGTCAGGCGCTCGCCCGCCTTGGCGACGCAGACACGCGCGATCAGACCCGCGGTCTCGGCGTAACTCTGCGGGACTTCGGGGACTTCGTTCGGCTCGCGGCGGCGATCAGCCACGGCCGGAATGATCTTGCCATTTTCGTATGCATAAGCGCCGGCCATTGCGAAGCTCTCTTTCGCCCACGACTCGATGGTGGTGGCCGCCTGCTCTTCGCGACTCACTTCGGCCCGATTTCTTTCGAGCGCCGCCTGCGCCTCGGTCACGCCGTGGTTCACCTTGGCCACGGTGTCGCCTTTGCCCAGCAGGTCGTCCCAGAAGGGGTGGAGCTTGATGATTCGCTTTTCGCCCAGCCGATAGAGGGCGTCGTTGCCGCCGTGGTCTCCTTTGGGAAATTGCTCGTTGAACAGGCTGGCGCAGTGGAGCGGCTGGTGAATATCGCCCACCAGATGGATTACCCAGCAGAGGTAAATTGCTTTTTCCTGCCCTGTGGCGGAGCGGGCTTTGTCGATGCACATCGGTAGCGCGGCCAGAATGTTCTCTCCGCGCGGCTGGTGATTCTCCGCGCGCTCTGCCGAGCCGGGCGGAATAAACGGCATGTCGATGTAGTGCCACGAGGGCTTGCTGAACTGCTCGTGATGCTGCTTTACCCAATCCGGCCAGGTCGACGCTTGCCAGAATGCCCATTGATCCTCGGGCACGTTCTCCGGCCGCCCGGCGATCAGGAATTCTTGCCAATGGGGATGGGCCTTCAGAATCGTGGCGACCGCCTGTCGTTGCTCAGCCGAGAGCCGTTGATAGGCAAGCTGGGCGACAATGATATGCCCCGTGTTGTCCCAGGCGAAAACCGGCCGGCCGAGACCAACGACCAACAGGAAAGCAAACACCAAAGCGCGCATGACGACTCCCTTCGTCCGATAGGGGCAGATTCGAGACCGCAGGTGAGGATACGGGGCGGTGGGGCGATTCGACAAGGTCTTTCCGACGCTCCTAAAACGTTTCGTTACAATGTGCACTACGGAGCCTCAACCATCTTTGAATGAAAGATCCCTCTCGCCTACCGTCATTTCAAAAACTCATGATTCAAGCCGTAACACATTTTGTGCTAGCTCTCCTCTTGCTATTCATGTGGGGCTGCGGCGCGGCAAGCGCTGCCGACAAGCCCGAGCCTGAAACTACCCCCGGCTGGGTGAAGCACGACGGCAACCCGGTTCTCGGCGGCAAGCTGGGGACCTGCTTCGACGTCTCCGTGCTGCGCGAAGGTGATACTTATCGGATGTGGTTTTCCTGGCGTCCGAAGAAAAGCGTTGCGCTTGTCGAAAGCCACGACGGAATTCATTGGAGTGAGCCGGTTATAGTTCTGTCGCCGAACGACAAAACCGACTGGGAGACAGACATTAACCGGCCGAGCGTGATCAAGGTCGGCGCCAC
>DASXPZ010000765.1:0-21614 GCA_036493275.1 Pirellulales bacterium | reverse complement strand
GTGTTAAGGCAGGTTTACTTTAACGAACCTGTCGCCTGCCCCAGCGAAACGCGCGAAAAGACCCGAAAACCGCCGACGCAAGTAATGAAAGCATGATAGAGTTCTCGATAGAGATAATGTTGATAATTTAAGTGCTGTTTTGCTGGCTCCCCCGCAACACGGCCGGCAAATCGGCCGACCCGAAGGACCAATGCAATGCCCGTTAACCGCTTTGCCGATCAGATCCGTGAAGCATCCGCCGCTGCCGCCGTTGGCGTCCCCGTTGGGTTTGCCATCGTGCCGGTCTTCGTCGTGCAAGTTCAGCAACAACAGCAGTTCAATCCGATGCAGGAAATCTATCGCAGGGCCTACGAAGAAGCCCAGCAGAAGGTCCGCATCTCGCGGCTTGAGAAGCGGTTCTTTTCGGTGTGGAACTAGCCGAAAAGACGTCTGATCGGCGTGCCGGGCGACACGATCATTGGTCGCCCTTGAAGATCGTGGATCGCCTCGTGCTCGGGGACGCCCAGCAGGTGATAGGCGGTCGCCACCAGATCGACTGGCGCCACCGGATCGATCGTGGGATATGCGGCGTGCTTGTCTGAAGCGCCGTAAACCTGCCCGCCGCGCACGCCTCCACCGGCCAACACGGTCGTAAAGCAGCCGGGCCAGTGATCGCGGCCATCTCTTCCCGCCCCAGCGTCGCTATTTCGCTGTCCGACGCGGGGCGTCCGGCCGAATTCGCCAGTCCATATGACCAGCGTGTCTTCGAGCATGCCGCGGTTTTCCAAATCGTCGAGCAGCGCGGAAAAAGTTTGATCGGCCGGCGGCATCAGCCGATCTTTCAAATCGACGAAGTTGCGGCTGTGAGTGTCCCAATAGACGCTGACGTTCTTAATGCCGTCGTTCGGCCAGAAGACAGTCACCAGCGGCACGCCTCGTTCGACCAGCCGCCGCGCTTGCAGCACGCTTTGCCCATGCGGGTGTAGTCCGTACCGCTCACGAAGCGCTTGTGGCTCCTTGGCGATGTCGAAAGCGTCGCCGCCGGTGGCGGAGTCGAGCAGCTCGAACGCCTTGCGGTAATGGCCATCGAGCGCGTCGAGCGCCCCGTCGTCGACGCGCTGCCGCAGGCTGGCGTTCAGTTCGCCGAGTAGTTCTTTGCGACCCGAGAAGCGCGGCGCGCTGATCTCGGTCGGCAGTTCAAAATCTCCGACGCGATACCCTTCGCGGCTCGGATCGGCGTCGATCGTCAATGGATCGTAGGCCTGCCCCAACCAGCCGGCGAACTGGCCGTGGCATTGCTCGACGAACCGCGGGACGTCGTTTTCCAACTTCGGGCGCATCGAAACAAACGGCGGCAAGGGGCCTTCTCCTCGGCCGATTCGCGACAGCACCGCGCCGATGTGGGGCCAGTCGCTCCGCAATTTGCCGTCCGGCGGGGGCGGCTGTCCGGTGAGCAGGAACGACGTCGACGTCAGATGGTCGACGTTCGTGTGGGTCATCGACCGCACGATCGCCAGCTTGTCGGTCCGCTGGGCCAGCAGCGGGAAATGTTCGCTGATCTGAATGCCTGGCACGCGGGTCGAGATTGGTTTGAACTCGCCTCGAATCTCGGCCGGGGCTTCCGGCTTCAGGTCCCACGTCTCTTGCTGCGCCGGCCCGCCCCACATGAACAGCAGGATGCAGCGTTTCGCCCGGCCGAAGCTGGGGGCGTGGACGATCTGCGTCGCTTGCGACTTCGCCTCGGCGCCGGCGGCCTGGCCGGCGAGCAACCCCGGCAGCGAGAGCCCCAGCAGCCCCAGGCTGCCGGCGCGCAGCACCTCGCGGCGATCGAGCCTGGCGGCAAAGAAGTTAGGGCAGGCAGAAGGATTCATCAGCTAAGCGAGGGATTGGCCTGTTCGGGGCACATCGGGCGTGGCGTTCTGGAGGCGTGATTTCGAGCAGCAAGGCATTGCCCCAATTGTACCCGCTCTCGCCGCCGGAGAAAAACAGAGAAACAGGCGGCCAATTGCTGCCTTTCGGAGGTCCGCGGCGCGGGTTTCATTCGGCGGCGGGCGAGAATAGACTGAAACGCAGCTTCCATTGTCCGCCAGAACTCCCTCCGCGTAGCCCATCATGTTGACACGATCCTCGCTATTTCTCTGCGCAACGCCTGCTCGCCACCTGTCGCCCATGCCAGACCATCTGGCCATGCTCGCAATCTGGTTCGTGTTCGCCATCGCCTCGTCCGCCACAGGCGCCGCCTTGCTCGATGACGAAGACGACGCGCCAACCGAATTGCGGCGCGGGTTACTGACAACATACAAAGACGCGACCGGCGTCGAGTTCCTGCGTGATGAACCGCTGCCGCGAGTGCTGCTTGAACGAGACGAATCGCCCGACGCGCGCTTGAAGCCAGGCGCCTGGACCGCCCAGTGGCAAGGTTTGCTCGACATTCAACGCCCTGGCCGCTATCGCTTTTCTGCGACGAGCACTGGCGCCGCGGAACTGAAGATCGATGGCCAGCCGGTCACGCTTCCCCCGCCCGCCGCCGCGGCCGCCAACGAAGGCGTTGTGAACCTGACGTTCGGCCCCCATCTGGTTTCAGTCCGCTTTACGCCGAAGGCCGGCGCGCCGGCGCGACTGGAACTGTATTGGGAATGCGAATCCATCGAGCGCGAGTCGATTCCATTCCGCGCGTTCGCCCATCCGGCGACCGAGCCGCCCGCCGCCGATCTTTTTTTTCACGGCCGCCTGCAAGTGGAGGAACATAACTGCGTCGCCTGTCATCGCTCGAGCGACAAGCTCCCCATCTCGGCGCAGCTTGCCCGACGAGCCGGGCCGAAACTCACCGGCGCCGGATCGCGTCTCAAAGCCGGCTGGATTTATCACTGGCTGGCCGACCCGAGCGCGCTGCGCCACGAGGCGACCATGCCCCGACTCTTTAGCGACGACACCGCAGGACAAGCGGAACGTTACGCCGTGGCGCAGTATCTGGCGTCGCAAGGGACGCCGCTGGAAATCATTCCCGACCCGCCGCAACCGGTGATCGTGCAGACGGTGGCCGATGGCGAGCAACTTTTCGCCCGCGTCGGTTGTGTCGTCTGCCACGCCCGGCAAGGCGAACGCCCGGCTCAGGTCACGCTCAAAGGCTTGTCGCAAAAGACGACTCCCGAGGTACTCGAGACGTTCATTCGCAACCCGGCGTCGGTCGCGCCGGCCGGGCGGATGCCGGCGTTCGTGCTGGGCAAGCTGGAAGTGCGTCAATTGGCGATGTACCTGAGCCAATACGACGCAGCCGCCACGCAGCCCCTGTCGCTCCCTGATGCGCCTCCTACGGCCGCGGCGATTGCTGCGCTCGACGCGCTAAAACTCACCGACGCCGACCGCGAAAAATTCCTCACGCTCGCTCCGGCGGAGCAGTGGAAGTCGCTCGGCCGCCAGGTGATGCAATCAAAAGGGTGCGCGTCGTGTCACGATATCAAAGAGGCGGGCGAGAAGTCGCTCTGGAAAGCGGAGCCGAGCAAGCTCGATCTGGCGGCTGTGGCCGAACACTCGGATCGAGGCTGCCTCGCGGTCGTTGCAACGTCAGGCGCCACGTCTGATGCGTCGACCGCGCCGAAGTATGGCGCCAATCTGAAGCGCGAGGCCGTAGCGACGTTTCTCAAGGCGGCGCTTGTGGCGCCCGCCAGCAAAGCGCCTGGCGAACAAGCCCGACTGACGATCGAACGCTTCAATTGCCAGGGTTGCCATGAGCGCTCCGGCGTGGGAGGGCTTTCGCCGGAGCTCCTCAATCGGTTGGGAAGCGGCGACACGGCCGCGGCCGAGACGCAAACGCCGCCGTCGTTGACACAAGTCACTGGCAAACTGACGCGCGAGGCGCTGGTGGCGGTGCTTGAACAACACGAGCGATCGCGACCGTGGATGTATTTACAGATGCCTCGGTTTGCCAAGGAGCATGTTCACGATCTGCCGCCGCAGTTGGCGGCGCTCGATGGCCAGCCCTTGGTCGACGCCCCGACGCCAGCGCCCAAAGGCGAAGACGGTCCTGCGGCTGATCCGCTGGCCGACGCCGGTCGCACGTTGGTCGGCACGAAGGGATTTGGATGCATCAAATGTCACGACATGCTCGGCACGCCCGCCAGCGGCACACGAGGGCCAGACCTGGCCAAGGTTCCGGGGCGGATCCTGCAAACGTGGTATCACCGCTGGATGACAGATCCGCAGCGCATTCAGCCCGGAACGCGCATGCCGACGGTCTTCTTGGAAGGCAAAAGCCCGTTCAAGGAAATCCTGGGGGGCGACCCGGCCCGACAGCGCGACGCGATCTGGAGCTACATGGCCGTGGCCAGCAGTCTGCCGGCGCCGGAGGGTTTGGAAGAGGTCAAACTGCAAACGCTCGTAGCGGATAGCAAGCCGCTGGTGGTGCGGACCTTCTTGCCGGGCACCACGCCGCGCGGCATCGCCACACGATTCCCGAACCAGGTCCACGCGGCCTTCGACGCGCAGATGGGGCGGATGGCGTTTGCCTGGAGTGGCGAGTTTCTCGATATGGGCCCGGTATGGAATGGTCGCGGCGGCCACCCGGCCCACGTGCTGGGCAAGACATTCTGGACGGCGCCTCCCGGCTGCCCTTGGGAAGTGACTCCGGCCGCCGCCTCGGCGCCCAGCTTTGCCGGCCGGGGCGAAGAGGGATCGCTCGGCGCGCTGCTGAAGGACAGCAAGCTTCATCCGTCACGCTTGACGTTCAACGGCTACTCACTGTCGGCGTTCGGACCAACGTTTCGCTATCGACTGGCGCAGGAAGACGGTTCGGCCGGGATTACGATCGCAGAGCATCTCGATTCGCTCCGCGCCGACGCCGGCGTGGGCGTGCTGCGCGAGTTGAAACTCGGAATTCCCAAAGGGAAGGTCGCCTGGTTGAACATCGTCGAAAGCGAGGTCGAGCCGAGCATTGCCAAAGGCTCTGCCACCGCGGCGCTTGGCAATGAAAAGCAAGCCGCCGATCCGACAAGCCTGATCCGAGTTGAACAAGCGGGCCAGCCGCTATTATTGCGCGTCCGCAGAGCCACGGCCGCGGCCGATTGGCTCGCAGTCCGTTTGGGAGAACGCTACGGGGTAGTGTTGCGGATCGAGCCCTCGGGCGACGAAGCAGAGACCGAACTCGATTTATCGCTCTGGAAACCGACCGACAACGAAGCCGAAACGTGGCGCAAGCTCGTGGCGGAGGAATTGAAATGAACAACCGACCCGTTCGCCAGTCTTCCCGGAACCGAGCGATGGCGATGGCGCCCACTGCGCGCTGCTGGGCCTTGTGCCTGCTGCTCGTCAGCGCCGCAGCGTCCCAATCCACAGCGCAGGACGACCTGACGTACGTGAAAAAAGAGACTCGCGACGCCACCCGGCAAGCCTCGCTCGAAGCCAGCGGCGCCGTTCGCTGGCCGATCACCTGGCAAATGATTGGCCCCTTCGACAATCCCGATGGCAAAGGGCTCGAAACGGTCTATCCGCCGGAAGAAAAAGTCGACCTCGCCGCCACATACGATGGCAAAGGAGAAAAAGCGCGGTGGCGCGGCGTGAATCTGCGCGACGGGCTGAAGGTCAGCCTGGCCAGGTTCAAGAAATCCGACGATTGCGTCTGCTATTTGTATCGCAAGTTCGACAGCCCGCGGGCGATGCCGATCCGCGTCTCGATCGGAAGCGAAAACCAGATGGCGGCCTGGCTCAATGGCAAACCGGTGGTCTTCGCCGGCAGCCGCAGCCGCGTGGCCCTCGAGCAAGACACGATCACGCTCGATTTGAAGGAAGGCGCCAACGAGTTGCTGGTCAAGGTGGCGCACGCCCGCGGAGCCTGGAACTTTTATTTCAATCCCACCGTTTCGGCCCGCTTCCAGGTCAAGCTCGACCGCCTGCTCGATCGCGATTTTCCGCTGCCGGGAGAGGCCGAGTACTACCGGATCGAAAGCCTGCCGCTGGAAGTCGATAGCCAGATCGAAGTCGGCGGCCTGGCGTTCCGACCCGATGGCAAGCTTTATGTGGCGACGCGCCGCGGCGACGTCTGGTTGATCACTAATCCTCTTTCGGAGGACGTCGATCAAATTCGCTGGCGCCGCTTTGCCGTGGGACTGCATGAGCCGCTCGGGCTATCCGCCGAGGGGAACCATTCCTTGTTCGTAGTGCAGCGCCCCGAGATGACGCTACTGCGTGACACCGATGGCGACGACGTAGCCGACGATTACCAGGCCGTGACGGCCGGCTTCGGAATCTCGGGCAATTACCACGAGTTCGCCTATGGCCCGGTTCGAGACGCGGCGGGCGATTTTTTCATGACGCTCAATCTGGGTTTCAGCCCGCCGCTTTCTGAAGTGCCCTATCGTGGTTGCGTACTAAAAATCGGCCGCGATGGCGCCGTCACTCCGTGGGCCTTTGGACTGCGCAGCCCAAACGGCGTCAATTTCGATCCAGCGGGGCGGCTGTGGTACACGGACAACCAAGGCGAATACATCCCGGTCTGCAAGCTGCAAGAGGTTCGCCGCGGCGAGTTCTACGGGCACAAGGCGAGCTTGCCTTGGATGCCGGGGGGCGACAAAGAGAAACCGCCCGAGGTGGTGCAGCCGGCCGTGTGGTTTCCGTTCGCCATCGCACGTTCCGCCGCGGAGCCGGTATGGGACACCACGGGAGGGAAATTCGGTCCCTTCGCTGGGCAATGCTTTGTGGCTGAGTTGACTAACTCGCTGATCATGCGCGTGGCGCTGGAAGAAGTTCGCGGCCGGATGCAGGGCGCCTGCTTCAATTTCCGCAGCGGCTTTCAATCGGGCGTAAATCGCCTGGCGTTCGCCACGGATGGCAGCTTGTTTGTCGGCGAAACGAATCGCGGCTGGGGCTCGCTCGGCGGCCAGACGCATGGGCTGGAACGAGTCGTCTACACCGGCAAAACGCCACTCGAGATTCTCTCAATGAACGTCACCTCGGATGGTTGGGACGTTAAATTCACTCGGCCGATCGACGCGAAACTAGCCGCCGAAGCAGATCGCTGGTTCCTGGAGTCGTACACGTACCACTATTGGGACACGTACGGCTCGCCGGAAATCGAGCGACGCGAAAACAAGATCGCCAACATCCAGATTGCCGCCGACGGACTGTCCGCTCACATCGTCGTGCCCGAGCGTGAGAAGCGGCGCGTCTATCATCTGCAATTGAAAAACATCCCAGCCGCCGATGGCGCCAAGCTTTTGCACCCGGACGCCTACTACACGCTGAACGAGATCCCGTGAGCGGCGACTAGCCGCGGGTGATTTACAATCCGCATTCGTGAGCCGCGCGACGCTAACCCTTTTCCGCGATCAACTCGTCGAGCGATTCGATCAGATACTCCGGTAAGTATTCCGGACTCAGGTCAAACCGTTGCGGGTGGATATTGCGGCCGTCGTCGCGGAGGCAGATTGTCGTCCAGCCGAGCCGACGGGGCGTGATAAAGTCTTTGGCGGTATTGTCCGCCACGTAGACGCAGCGCTTGTCGGGATGTTGCGTCATGACCGCGCGAAAATTGGCTTCGGCCGGTTTCTCGGTTCCGATCTCTTCCGAGATAATGATCGGATCGAAATAGTCCTCGACACCGAGGGCGCGCAGTTTGTTGCGTTGCGTGCGGCTGCGACCGTCGCTGATCACACAGAGAGCGCTTCCGCGCCGCCGGAGCTCGAGCAGCGCCTCCGCCGCCCCGTGGGCGAGCGCCACTTGTGGAGGGTGAAATCGATACGCCTCGAGTAGCTCTTCCTTCGTGATTTCGTCGGCCAGCCCATGCTTGGCGATCAACGCGCCGAAGACGTCGGAGACCTTTTGCGCAGAGAACTGCTGCAAATCAGGCAACAGGGAATCTCGTCCGGCGGAGCGCAGGCGATCCGCCACGGCGGCAAAGCCCGAAGCTACGAAGTCGGCTTCCTTGTAGAGCGTGTCGTCGAGATCGAACGCCACGACCCAATCAGTGGTGATCGGAGTAATTGCGGACGAAAACTTCTTCATCATAACGGAGCATCAACAGGTTCTCTTGCCACGCGTCAAACACGGGGGGCCGCTCGTCTAGAAAATACTCGTGAATGATCCAGGCCGGAAAATTCGCCCCGCTGCCGTAGGTGAGAGGAAATCCCCCGCCAAATCGGGCATTGATCTCGATGCCGTAATACTCCGGCTTATCCTTGTGGCGGAACAGCTGCAGGGTGATGCATCCGCGCGCTCCAGAGACACGGCCGAGTCGCTCCTTCAAATAGTCCACGATATCATTCTTGATCGTAACTCCTTTGCTGACCTCGCCAGCGCGGACCTCGATGCGCTTCCGGGGCACCGCGCAGGTCAATTCACCTTCACGAGTGTAATACATGTCGACCGTGAATTCGTCGTATAGGTCGCGATCGATCGCTTCGACGAACAGGAGACGTTCATCCGCCAGTTGTTCTTTTGTCAAGCTGGACTCGTGCGGAATCAATTTGGCGCCGCTGCTGGAACTGCCGTCGTACGGTTTCACGAACAGGGGAAAGTGCAGATTGGAGCGATCCAGAAACGCGGGAACTGGTATTCCATGCTCCAGGAAAAACGTGCTCGTCAGTCGCTTGTCGCGACATTGCTTGATGAACGGCATGTCGGAAACCAGCAGCTCGATCCCCTCCTCGCGGAACTTCTCTCGGTTGTTTGCCAAGATCGGCAGCGACTGATCGATCGTTGGAATAATCAGGCCGACGCCTTCTTTCCGTGCGACCTTGAGCAACGCCGGCGCGTAGTTCGGATCGTGCATCAATGGCAGAGCGAAGAACCGACTCGCCGCGTGGCAGGCGGACGAGAGCTCTGGGTTGGCGTCGGTGCAGATCACCTTCGCCCCAGGAAACGACCGCGACAGCTCTTTTTGAAAGATGCGAACCAGCGTAACCCTGCGGCCCGCTGAAGTGATGATGATGTTCCGCATCGACGCCCCCGGCATGATGGCAAAGGTCTCGGCAGTCAACCGTTCAGTAAGGATTGGCCGCCAGCACAGTCATTCGGGCGCCACATACCGACATCAATAGAACCCCGCCAAACGCCTCTAAGAACGTTGTTCGAACAAGTTTTCTCGCGCCGCGGGCGCCGATCCCATCGGATCCTAAGCGATTTTCATCATACCAACGGGATTCGCGACTATCGCGTAGAGCACAATGAATTTCTACCTCACAAGTTGAACATTATCGGCATATGCCGCAGATAGAAGGAAGGATCCGCTGTCAACTGGAATTCTAGATCTAATCAGAAAAAAACGACATGATGCGGGAAAGGACGCCCTGGGAGAATTATGCCGATCAGACGGAATCGCCAGAGGGAACGACGTCTCCCGCGGGCTCCGAAATCTCGCTGGATGCCAGGTCGGCCGCCGTAACTCAATCGCATTAAGTTGGACAACAAACAAGAATCGGCGCCACAGCTAATTCGAAGTAGGTATTGTAGAATTGTCCAATGAGTAACGGACCATGTCTCTACGCATGACGGGTGTGACGATGGCGCCTTCTTTATTACTTGCCCTACTCGGGCTGGTGCTCCTGTTTTTCGGGCGGACCCTGTACTGGGCGTTCGTCGCCGTCGCCGGTTTTTTGATGGGGTTGGAGTTGGCCGCGGACTTGCTGGCCGATCAACCGGGCTGGGTGCAATTTCTGGCGGCGATCGCCGCGGGCGTACTCGGCGCGATCGTGGGGATCTTCGTGCAACGACTGGCGTTCGCCGTCGGCGGTTTCTTTGCCGGCGGTTACCTTACGCTGGCTCTGTTCGATCGTCTGCCCGAGGCTGCGCAATCGAACTTCTGGTTTATCGTAGGGGGCGTCATCGGAGCGATCGTCGCGGCGTTGGTGATGGACTGGGCGATCGTCGTCCTGTCGAGTCTGGCGGGAGCCGTGGCTATTGTCTCGATTTTCAACATGCACATCGAGTTCCACATTGTCGCCGTGCTGGCGCTGGCCGCGTTTGGAATCATCGTGCAGGGGCGTCGCCTGACCGGTTCGCAAGGCGCGGCGCCGGCGCCTCCGGTGGCTTGAACGCCGCCGATATCGGCCCGTATTCCCAGCACGCGGCCCGCGGCGCGGACGGGTTTCCGTTGAACGCACGCTGCGATTCTGCTAGCGTAAAGGGCCTATGGTCCCCCCTTTGTCCCACCCGGAAACGCGTTGATGTCGCTAGCCTCCCCTGGCCTGCCTCAGCATCCGCGACTCACCAGACGCTCGGCCATTCAGGTCGGCGCCGTGGGACTATTGGGCTTGGGGATGAATCATCTCAGCGCGCTGCGCGCGATGGCCGCGGCCGACGGCAAGCCGGCCCCCAAGGCGCGCTCGGTGATTTACATCTTTCTCTCGGGCGGACTCGCCCAGCACGAGAGCTTCGACCTGAAGCCCGAGGCGCCCGAAGCGATCCGGGGAGAATTCAAGCCGATCGAGACGCGCACGCCGGGTATCCAGATTTGCGAGCACCTGCCGCGGCTCGCCCAGCGCAGCCACCTGTGGTCGATCGTTCGCTCGATGACGCACCGTTCGAACGACCATTCGGCCGGGCACCTGATGATGCTCAGCGGTCGCACGGATATTCCGCCGGGCTTCGACGGAAACAAACCGAAGTCGAGCGACTGGCCATCGATCGCCGCCGTGGCCGGCGCGGCGCTGCCGCACAACAATCTGCCGCCGGCCGTGGTGTTGCCTGAGCGCTTGATCCATCGCAGCGGCCGCGTAATTCCAGGACAGTTTGCCGGCCAGATGGGGATGCAGCGAGACCCCTGGTTTGTCGAGGCCTGCCAGTTCAACGCCAAGAACTACGGCGCCTGGCCGGAGTATGGATTTCACTTCGAAAGGGGAAACGAAAACCCCGAGGGCTACGTTTTTCAGGCGCCGAATCTTGCCTTGCCAGAAGGGTTGGCCGGGCCGCGCTTCGCCGAGCGGTTGGCGCTGCTGAACCAGATTGGCCGGCAGCAAGCAACGCTGGAGCGCGTGGCCACGCACGAGCAGTTCGATCGCTACCGACAAGACGCGGTGTCGCTATTGGCGGACAAAAGCGTTTACAAGGCCTTTGACGTCGTCAATGCGCCGGCGGCCGAGCAAGAGCGCTACGGGCGCAATGTCTTCGGCTGGTCGATCTTGATGGCTCGCCGGCTGGTCGAAGCGGGCGTCAGCCTGGTGCAAGTCAATCTCGGCAATAACGAGACGTGGGACACGCATCAGTCGATGTTTCCGATCCTGAAAAACAACCTCTTTCCGCCGACAGATCGCGCCCTCTCGGCGCTGCTGGATGATTTGCAAGCCAGCGGACAGTTGGACTCGACGCTGATCGTGATGGCCGGCGAGTTCGGCCGCACGCCGAAAATTTCGACCCTCCCCCAAATGAAATTACCGGGGCGAGACCACTGGGGCGCCGTCCAATCGGTCTTCTTCGCCGGCGGCGGAACGCGCGGCGGAACGGTCATCGGTTCTTCGGACCGCATCGGCGGTCATCCGGCCAGCGCGCCGCAATCGCCCGAGAACATGGCCGCCACGATCTACCAGTCCTTGGGGATTCCACCTACCGCGGCCTGGCACGATCAAGAAAGCCGGCCTCATCAAATCTATCACAGTGACCCAATTCAGGGTCTGACGTAGATTCGCAACGCCTATCTTGCTGCGCTGCTCATTGGCAAGCGCAGCCCTCAGTAAGGCCTGCGTTCGCCGTTTACAAAATCTCGCTCCACAAGATCAATCGCAGGCACAGATTGGCGAACACGCCGGCCAGGCAATCGTCGGCCATGATGCCCAAGCCGTTCGGAAGTCGTTCCAATCGGCCGATCGGCGGTGGTTTGGTAACGTCGAATAAGCGGAACAGCAGGAAGCCTGCCAGAAACACCACCGCGCGGGGCGGATCGAGCGGAATCATAAAGAGCGTGATCGCCATCCCTAAGATTTCGTCGAAGACGATCGCGCCGGGGTCTTTCAATCCTCCCATCCGCCGCGCCGCCACGGTGCAAACCGGCGCCCCCACAGCAAATAGCGCAATCAAAACGCCAGCTTGCCCCCAGACCGAAGGAATGCAGGCGATCCCCCACGCCAGCGGCAACCCGAGCAGCGATCCGAACGTTCCGGGCGCTACCGGCGCCAGCCCAATCCAACTTCCAGTGGCTAGCCAGACGGCGGGTCCGAGACGAAGCATGCTCGCCGCGTTGGGCTTTCGCTCGGGTGGATTGGTGGACTCAGTTTGCGCCATCGCGGAATGCTGGTCATCGCCCCAGCGGGTACTGTCCTAGCAGTGTGGTGTTACAGGGGGATCATTCGGGCTCATCGACGTCGAAGTAGTCTTTGTAAACACGCTCGATTTCGGCCTCCGGAAAAAGCGCCCGAATACGCGCGACTTCTGATTCCGGCATGTCGTCCCGGATATAAAGCGTGTAAACGCCTCTCTCGCCAAACCATCGCAGAGGCCACGGAGCATCCTTGGTTTCTACCTTCAATGGCGCGCGAAGGCTCATTGGCTGCGATACCGCCTCGTACTCAGCTTCAACGCCGGTTTTCTGAGAGGCGGCGATGAGTGAATGCCGTCCACTGATCCAGTTTAGCTGATAGCCTAAACAGCAGGCCACGACCGTCACGACGACGAACATCGTCCGTAACGAATAGCGGAACCAGCGGCGGCGGGGTGGCTTTTCCATCACCCGATGGTACCCGCTGGCCGGCCCGGAAAAAACTTTTTCTCTCACACTAGGCGCCAGCAGTACCGCCCAATGGGGCACAACGTTCACGGCTTCGCCGAAGATGTCCAGTTCAATCCGGCGCGAATTTCCTGGCCAACTCTGAGTTCTGGCAGCGTTGAATTCCTAGTGACGCCCCGGCGCCCCGGTTGTATCATCAGGAGAGAGGAATAGAATTACGACAATGCTGGTCGTAATGATCGGCATTGCGATCTGTCCGCCCGAGAGTCGCCATTCGCATCGCTAGTAACCGCATCGCCCCCGGTGTTTTTCATGGCAGAAGAGAAGCTGAGTCCGCTCGAAGGGATCAAGTCCGCAAGCCACTATCTGCGCGGCGAAATTGGTAGCGAGCTGGTCGATGGCCAGGACCATTTCGGCAAAGACAGCATCCAGTTGCTGAAGACGCACGGCACGTACCAGCAGGACGACCGCGACGCGCGGGCGGCCGGCCGATCGGACGACGGCGTGCGCGGCGACAAAGTCTACAGCTTCATGGTCCGCACCAAGATCCCCGGCGGCAAGCTGACCAGCGCGCAGTTGCTCGCCGAACTTGATCTGTGCGACGAATTGGGGAACTCCACGCTTCGCGTCACCACGCGCCAAGGCTTGCAACTCCACGGCGTGCTGAAGGAACACCTCAAGGCAACCATTCGCCGCATCAACGACGTGCAACTCTCGACGCTGGCCGCCTGCGGCGACGTCGAGCGCAACGTGATGTGCTGCCCGGCGCCAAACTATTTCGACCCCGTGCGTCAACAGTTGCAAGACTTGGCGGACGAGTTGGCCCGTCATCTCTGCCCTCGCACCACGGCCTACCACGAGTTGTGGTTGACCGACAACGAGACGGGCGAAAAAACGCTCGCCGGCGGCGGATCGAACGGGCATGAAGTCGAGCCGATTTACGGTCCGACCTATTTGCCACGCAAATTCAAAACCGCGATCGGCCTGCCCGAAGACAACTGCGTCGACATTTACGCCAACGATCTTGGGCTGATGGCGATTGTTCGCGAAGGACGGATTATCGGCTACAACGTGCTGGTCGGCGGCGGCTTTGGCGTCACGCCGAGCGCCAAGAAAACGTTCCCCGCGCTGGCCAAGCGGATGGCGTTCATCACGCCCGACCAGGCGATCGACGTCGCCACGGCGATCATCAAAGTGCAGCGAGACTTCGGCAACCGCTCAGATCGCAAAGTCGCGCGGATGAAGTACCTGATCGCCGACTGGGGCCTCCCCAAGTTCAAAGCCAAGGTCGAAGAGTATTATGGCCACGCCCTGCCGGATCCCATGCCGGACGACGTGACGGGCTTCGACGACCACCTGGGCTGGCATGAGCAAGGCGATGGTCGTTGGTTTTACGGCCTGAATATCGAGAACGGCCGGATCCTTGATCAAGAAGGGTTCCGGTTGAAGACGGCGCTGCGCGAAATCCTGACGCGGTTCTCGCCCGGCGTTCGCCTCACGCCCCACCAGAGCATTCTGCTTACGAACCTGAATGAGTCGGACCGCCCGACGATCGAAGGCATTTTGCGAGATCACGGCGTGAAGCTATCGCACGAAATCTCGAATGCCCGCCGTTGGTCGATGGCCTGCGTGGCGTGGCCCACGTGCGGTCTCTCGATCACCGAAGCCGAGCGAGCGTTGCCGGGCGTGATTGATCAATTGGAAGTGGAACTGGCGCGGCTCGGGCTGTCGAGCGAGACGTTTACGGTTCGCATGACCGGTTGCCCGAATGGTTGCGCCAGGCCGTACAACTCGGACGTGGGACTAGTGGGAAAAACCGCCGGCAAATACACCGTTCTCCTGGGAGGGCGATTGCTGGGTAATCGACTCAACTTCATTTACAAAGATCTCGTCCCCGAGGAAGAGATCAACAGCTCGTTGGCGCCGGTGCTGGCGTATTTCAAGCAAGATCGCCAGCCGGCGGAGAGCTTCGGCGATTTTTGCGATCGCAAGGGGAAGGACGAGCTGCTCCGCTGGACCGCCGATTACGCCGCGCAGGCGATCCGAACGTAACGCTGCTTCTCAGAGCTAGCGCAGGACAATCCCAGCGCGGCGCCCCGCGATTCGATAGGAAGATTGCACGCCATGGGAGAGGATGCCCACGCTCGCAGTTCGACAAGCCCACTGGCCCCTTGGATGACGCGGCTGTTGTGGTTTGTCGGCGGCTACAACCTGCTGGCCGGGTTGGGCATGTTTACGCTTTACCACGAGGGACTGGAGATCCTCGACATCCCTAAGCCGGAGTTTCTGCTGCCGATACAACTGGTCGGCGTCATGGTCGGGCTGTTCGGGGTGGGTTATTGGATGGTGGCCTGGCGTCCGGCCGAAAATCGCAATGTCCTCCTGCTCGGCTTTCTGAGCAAGGCGTTTGGCGCGCTCTTGGGCGCCTACTACGTGGCGGTGGGGAAAGCGCCACCAATGTTTCTGGGCGCCGTATTTCTGGGCGACGTCATCTATCTTCCCCCCTTCTGGATCATCCTCCGTCGCCTCAGATCCGCGCTATGAAAGCGAATTCTCTTTTCAGAAGCTCAGGAGGCTCCCAAGCGGCAGACTTTGGAACGCACGTAACTCCTAAAGTCTACGGATGAGCTGGAGTATGCAACTCATCCCCAGGCCTCGTATATCCGGTCAAAGGGTCAAAGCCAATTTCTATGCCATTCGGCCAAAATGAACTTTTGTCAGAATTTTTCGTTTGCATGTATCCTAATGGTTCGACTATTTATATTCCTATTGCACGGAACCTTTCGGGGCGCAACCCATTCTTCCGAACGCTCTCGAGCCTTCGGAAAAGAGACCACAGCTAGGGAGAAACGCTAATGACTTGGACACCACGTCGCAGCCTTCGTCAGGCGGCATTCTATGCAGCCGCACTTGCGTTACTGGTCGTCGGCCAATCTCGGGCCACGACCGTCAATAGCACCATCGCTCTCGGCGGCGCCGGCAACACCGGCACGTTCTCGGGCACAGTCAGTCTGGGCTCGGGATCTCAAATACAACTTGGCGCCGGCGCCATCGCCGGCAATTACAAGCAGCACGCATTGTTTCTTAACACCAACATCGGTTTCTCGGCGCAGAACGAGAGCGCCAATTTGAGCCTCTCTCCCTCGTCGATTAGCGTTTCGACGTCTAGCAACCAGGGGACGGCGAACCTGACCTACGACAACGTCACGCCCGGAGCTCCCGAAACGCTCAATTCGTTCAGCAGCGTGCTCAGCGATGGCGTCGTCAAAAGCATGACGATCAACTCCGGTGGCCTCAACGTGGGCACAAGCATCGGCACGTTCACGCTGACTCCGACATTTAGCGGAACCATCAAGAACATCACGTTCCAGTCGACGGGAACCGCCGACGTTACCGGTGGCGGAAATCTGATTGACGGCAACTACTCCGTCACGCTGAACGGCAGCGTAACTGGAGTGCTCAACGTGCTTGGAATCAATATCAGCGTCGGGACGTTGTACACGCTCGATCCCGACACCGTGGTCTCGTTCGCCGGATCGCTGCCCATCGGAGTTACGCTCGCTGACACAGGGCTTCCGTACGGCGGCGGTCTCACCACGGTGGACAGAAATACAATGATGGCCTCGTTCGGGGCAGATCTGTCAAGCCTGCCTGCGTTGCCGTTCGCATTCATTGCCCCGCTGTCGACCAACACCAGCTTCAGCGTCGGCAGCAGTTCAAGCGGCGTAACTTCGATCAGGATCCAGAACTCCACGCTCATCGCCAACCTGAACCTGAGTAATGTGATCTTCAACGAAACAGGCAAGGTGGCTAACGCCCTAATTCCAGAGCCCAGCAGCCTGCTCCTTGGCGGCATGTCTCTAGTAGGCTTCATTGGCTTGATCGCAAGGCACCGGAAGGTCGTTGGTTAGACTCTTCCTTCTGTCCGTTTCTGAGTCATACTAAAGCGGCTCGGCGTTATTCGCCGGGCCGCTTCTTTATGCGCGCCGCGGGGTTGGCCGACTCGTCACTCGAGGCCGCCCTTGCTGGCCGAGCTTCAAACGCGCTTGGGCGGAATCCGACGGCTGACGACTAGCTAGAGAGTCGATGAAACCTCGAATCAAGCAATCGCCCGATCGAAACCAGGCCACCCGCGACAGGTCTCGCGCCCCCACGCGGGCCGCCATTCCCCCGGCGCTAGCCGGCGCGGCGCTGCTGGTCATGGTCTTCGTAGCGTATGCCCCTGCGCTGAAAGCCGGTTTTGTCTGGGACGACGACTACAACATCACGCGAAATCCCACGCTCCTCTCGTGGTACGGCTTGCGGCAAATGTGGTCCGATCCGGAATCGATCCAGCAGTATTACCCACTGATGTATACGACCTTTTGGGTTGAGTACCGGCTGTGGGGCTTTGCGCCGCTTGGGTATCACCTCGTCAATCTGGCGCTGCATGGCGTCGCGGCCATTCTGGCGTGGCGACTGCTGCTGCGATTGCGCGTCCCCGGCGCCTGGCTTGCCGCGGCCCTGTTTGCCGTGCATCCGGTCATGGTCGAGTCTGTGGTCTGGGTCACCGAGCGGAAGAATGTGCTGAGCCTTTCGTTGGCCCTCGCTTCGATGCTCTGCTATTTGCGATTTGCGCCCTGCGAGGATGCAAGCGCCGAAGCCCCGTCGGGCAATGCCCCATCGTCCGAAGAATTATCGAACGCCCCCCCTTGGCGTTGGTACGCGGCAGCCTGGGGACTGTTTGCGCTAGCGCTCTCAGCCAAGACGATAGTCGTCACGATGCCAGCGGTCTTGCTCGTGATTTACTGGTGGAAACGGGGAAACATCGGCCGGCGCGAAGTCGCGTTGACGCTCCCTTTTTTTGCTCTTTCCCTATTCGCCGGCCTGATTACCGTGTGGATGGAACTGTTTCACGTGGGGGCCAAAGGGAACGAATGGTCGCTCGACGCCGTCGAGCGAGTGCTGCTGGCCGGCCGCGCTTTATGGTTCTATGCCGGCAAACTAGTTTGGCCCGATCCGATCGTGTTCTTTTACCCGCGCTGGGACGTCGACGCTCGCGTCTGGTGGCAGTACTTATTCCCCGTTGCCGCCGTGATCGTGCCGGTCTGCCTCTGGCTGGCGCGTCATCGAATCGGCCGCGGGCCGCTGGCTGCCGTGCTGATCTACGCGGGCGTTTTAATGCCGGCGCTCGGCTTCGTGAACATCTATTACATGCAGTTCGCCTATGTGGCGGATCATTTTCAATATCACGCCTCGATCGCCTTGTTCGCGCTCGCGGCGGCCGGCGCCACGCTCTGGGCCAGAAAGCTTTCCCCTCTCAGCCTGCGCTGGGCTCGGCTCGCGGTCGCGATGTTGCTCGTTGCGTTGTCGGCGGTTTCCTTCCGTCAATCGCGCGTGTACGAGAATCTGGAAGTTCTCTACCGAAACACGATCGCGCAGAATCCGCAATGCTGGATGGCGTATATCAACTTGATGACCTACCTAGACGCTCAAGATCGCTACAACGACTCGCTGGAACTTATCCGAACGTGCATTGCCGAGCTTGACGAAGCCGGCGTAGAGGGGATGTATCGAGGCCGGGCCGAAAAGGGTCTGGGGTTAGTGCTGATGGAGACCGGCCAGCACCAGGAGGCGGAGCTACACTTTCTCAAATCGCTCGCGGCCGAGCCCGATGAGCCCAAGGCGTTGTACGGGCTGGGCATGGCGCGGCTGAAACTGTCGAACTGGGAGGCGGCGGCCGCCACGTTCCAGCGGGCAGTGGAACTCGATTCAAACTATGCGGACGGCTATTATGGGTTGGGAGTTGCCCGGGCGAACCAGGGCCGGTTTGCCGAAGCAATGGATCTCCTCAATCGGTCGTTGGAGATCAACCCCGCCGATCCGCTCACGCATTTCGAATTGGGGAACGCGCTGGTTCAACAAGGTAAACTGAACGACGCGGCGGCGCAGTATCGAGCGGCGATCGAATTGCGGCCGAGTTTTCCCGAGGCGCTGCACAACTTGAGCGTCATGGAATTTCAATTGGGCGATCTCGATCAGGCCATTTTGCACTCGCGCGCCACATTGCAACTCAATCCAAATAACGAGCCGGCCCGCGCGGCCCTCAAATCGTTCGAAGAAGCCCGGGCCAATCAACGTTCGTCGCGCCCCTGAAATGACGATTCCGGTTATCTCACCCGCTGAAGCGACATCCCCCGCTGCCGCAACGCGGCGCGGGTGGCAAACGTGGCGGCCGCTCGTGGTGTTCGTACTGTTGGGCGCCGCGGTCGTCGCAGTCTATGGAGGGACCACTCATGCCCCATTTGTTTTCGACGACGTGCCGTGCATCGAAAATAATCCCTCGATCATGCACCTTTGGCCGCCACTGGGGACGAAAGAGGAGCCCGGTCCGTTGCGGCCTCCTCAGGACTTCAACACCGCCGGCCGCCCGTTGGTCAACCTCTCGTTTGCGCTCAACGTGGCTTTCGATAGAATCGAGGGCATCAAAGTCGATCCGTTCGGTTTTCACGTCTGCAACATGCTGTTGCACGCCCTGACGGCGACGCTGCTCTGGGCGCTCGTGCGACGCACGCTCTGCCTCGATTTCTTTGCCGGCAGATTCGAACGCGTTGCCTCGCCGCTCGCCTTTCTGGTGGCGCTCGTCTGGGCGCTTCATCCGTTGCAGACCGAGGCCGTGCAATACGTCTCGCAGCGAACCGAACTGATGATGGGCTTCTTCTACCTGGCCGTGATGTACGGCAGCCTGCGATATTTCACCGCCGAGAACTCCGCCAGCCAAACCAACTGGCTGGTGCTGACCACGCTCGCCGGGCTGGCCGGCATGGCGTGCAAGGAAGTGATGGTCTCGGCCCCGGCGATGGTACTGTTGTACGACCGCACGTTCATCGCCGGCTCGTTCCTTCGCGCCTTGAGGAAATCGTGGCCCCTTTATCTCGGCCTGCTGCTGGGATGGATCTTGCTGCTGGCGCTGAATGTTGGCGGGCCACGGTCGGCGTCGGCCGGGTTCCATCTCAATGTTGCGCCGCATGTCTGGTGGCTCACGCAGTGCCGAGTGTTGTGGCTCTATTTGAAGCTGGTCGTCTGGCCGTGGCCGCTGGTGATTCATTACGAGTTTCCGTACCTGCAGACTCTCTCCGCGGCCTGGCCCTGGGCGCTGGGCGTGGCCGGCCTGGCGATTCTGACGCTGCTGCTGGTCTGGCGCCGCGCGGCCGCCGGGTTCTTATGCGTTTGGGTGATCGCTATTTTGTCGCCCACGCTGGTAGTGCCGATCATTACCGAGATTGCCGTCGAGCGGCGCATGTACTTGCCGCTGCTGGCGCCGGTGGCGTTTTTTATCGTCGGCGGATATGCGCTTCTGCAAGTGTTGGCGGGTTGGCGAACCGCCCGCGCGGATCAAACGTCGAAGATCCGCTGGCCGCTCGTGGCGATCGCCGGCGTGGCAATCACTTGCGCTACCGTCTACGCGATGTTGGACGTCCGCCGGTTGGCGGCTTATGAGGATCCATTGACGCTCTGGGAAGACGCCCATGCGCATCAGCCCGAGAATTACTACGTCCACGTCAATTACGGCGTCGAGCTGCTCAATCAAGGTCGCGCTGAGGAAGCGCTCCAACAGCTTAAGATGGCGCTAAAGATCGACCCGTCGGACGCGGCGCATATTCACGCGGTGATGGGCAAGGCGCACTTGCTGGCCAAGCGACCGGCCGAGGCAAAACGTCAACTTGAAGAAGCTTTGCGTCTACAGCCAGATTTCCCCGAAGCGCGCGGCAATCTCGGGCATGTATTATTGCACGAATACAACGACATCGCCGGCGCGACGCCCTATCTCGAAGAATCGCTGCGGAAGCGTCCTGACTCGTTGGAAATACGGCATGACTTGGCGCTGGTCCTGATCAACACGGGTCGCTCAGCCGAGGCGATCGATTGGCTGGAACCGGTCGTGCGACTGAAGCCGGAATCGTCCGAAGCCCATCGCGATATGGGACTGGCGCTCGGCAACGTGGGCCGGGCGCCAGAGGCGATCTCGCAGTTCGAAGAAGCGCTGCGATTGAATCCCCATTCCGCGCTAATCCATCAATATCTGGGAATGGCGCTCATCAATGTCGGAAAGAACCAAAGCGCGATCGAACAATTGGAACGATCGCTGGAACTCGATCCCCGGTTGGCCGACGCCCATTACTACCTCGGTTTTGCCCACTTCAACGCCGGCCGGCCGCGCGACGCGATCTCCGAGTTCGAGAAGGCGCTGGCGTTGCAGCCCGACCACGCGGGAGCAAAAATCGGCCTGGAGCGAGCGCGGGCCGCTCAGCCGGGCCAATAGATGTTCCTTCCGCCCGCTTTGATCAACCGCGCACAGACCAACCGCGCAAAAAACCGGCCGCCTGGCGCGGTTGCCAAGCAGCCGGTTGAACGATTCGGAAAATAATCTTCGAGCGCCGTGCTCCCTTCGCCTTACACCACTTGCGTGACGCCCGGCGTGGCGATCACCGGCGTGGGGGCCTCAGCGTCCCAGGCGTAATGCTTGGGCGCAAGGCTGATTTGCGAGTTGAGCGCCTGCTCGAACGAAATCACCTTGCCGGAGTAGGTCGCCAGGCGGCCCAGAATGGCCGTCATTGTGCTCATGGCGCCCGCTTCCGCTTCGTTATAAGGCTTGCCGGCCCGAATGCTGGCGAACAGATCGTCGTGCTCCACCTGGTACGGGTCTTTCTTTTCGCCGCGGTAGCGCCACTTTTCGCCGTCCTTTGGTGCGATGCTATAGGCGCGGATGTCGGCGGTTCCCTTCGAGCCGATCGCGTGCTCCGAGACGTCTTCCCAACAGTTGGGCATGTGGCGGCAGTAGCTAAACATCCGCGTGCCGTCGGCATACTCGAACTCCACCGCGTGGTGGTCGTAGATCTCGCCGTATTCTTCGCCGACTCGCACTTGCCTCCCACCCATCCCCTCGGCCTTGATCGGGTAACCGTTCTTCAGCCAGTTGATGACGTCGAGGTTATGGATGTGCTGCTCG
>DASXPZ010000764.1:0-5411 GCA_036493275.1 Pirellulales bacterium | reverse complement strand
TCGGAGCCCGGATCGCCATAATTTCCAGCGAACGTGCTTATCACTCGCGGCAATTCTCCACGCGGCGTGAACAGCAAGTCTGTCTTGGCGACCGTGTACGGCCTTATCGCCATCATCCATGCCGCTATCGCGGTCAGGGTCAAGATCGTTGATAAGCTGAATTGAAACCAGCGGCGTGGGCGTGTGATTTCCATCAGCCTATCCTACCCCGCCGAATTCCAGAAAAAAACTTTTTTCCACAACACTCGCGCTACTTCACCGCCTTCTTCACCTTCTTCGGCGGGAACAGCCAGGCGTGAACGTGATCGACCACGGCTTGCAACCTATCGTCGCCGATCCTCTCCCGATATGCGGCGGCCATACTCTCGTCAGCGTGGCCCATGACGAAATTCACCGCAGGCTGGTCTCTGCACTCGCCTGCAATCGTGGCGAACGTTTGCCGGATCGCGTAAAACGACAAGCCCGGTCGCTTCATCTTCGCGGCCACAAGCAGCTTGTCTACCTCTTTCGTGATCGGACTGTCCGGCCCGTCTTTCGTCCACGGCTGGCCGTATTTCGTGACGAAAACTAGGTCCTCGTGAATTCGATTCTTGGGGTCGGGTCGCTCTTTGATGGCGGCCGTTAACGCCTTGACCGTCTCCGGCCACAGTGGGGCGCGGCGCTTGATGCCCGTCTTTGGACGCGGATAGTCGAGCCAGCCGGCTTTTAGGTCCAGGTGGCGGAATTCCAGTTGGCCACAGTCGCTATTGCCGAGTCCGGCGTTGATGGCCAGCAGGATCATCGCCTTAACCTGCGGCGATGCGTCGGCCAGCAGTTTGCGCAGTTGTGCGACCTCAAATAGTCGCTCTCCCTTTTGTGCCCGCGATAGCCGCATGACCTTGCGCGATGGCTTCTTGAACGCCGGGCCGAACTTGATGGGCCGCTCGATCAGGTCGGCCTCGAATGCGTGCTTAAACAGCGTGCGGACTCGCTGGACCTCATTGCCGAGACGGACAGGCCCCCACGCCTTGGCCAGCTTCTCCCGATAGGCGTCAAAGTCGCCGGCAGCTAGGTCGATGGCCAGTCTGTTCTTGCCCATCGCCTCAATCACGCGCTCGCAAGTGTCGTGATAGTCGGCGAACGTCCTGGCGCTCAGTTCGTCCGCCTCCAGGGATCGCTTTTTGGCGGTCAGAAAGTGATTGGCCACGTCTTTGACAGTGACCCCATCGACCAGCTTGGCCCGCGGCGTCCGTCCGGCCAGCAACTCGTCTTTTTGGTCAAGCCACTGGTCGAGCGCCGCCTTACCCTCGGGATCATCCGCGATTCGGCCGAATGAATGCTGTTTGCCCCGGACCTTTTTGCACCAATAGCCGCGGGTGTGCTTGAACAGCGGGAAATCCGCGCGGGGCTTCTGCGGCTTGCCGGCGCGGCCGGCTCTGCTAGGCTTTATCGTCTTTGACATTTCGACAGTTCTCCGGCCGGTAGGCGGCCATCGGGTGTGCAAACGGGTGTGCACACCAATATAGCAGGCGACCGGCAAGCCGTCAAAACATGCCAAAAACACCGTAAAAACAGCACTTTTAGCGCCTGTAGCTCAGGGGATAGAGCAACGGTTTCCTAAACCGTAGGTCGCAGGTTCGAATCCTGCCAGGCGTATTGCGTTGCGCTGGCGCGCAGCTTTAAAACTGCGCGGATCGCGCTGACTGCGAACGTCGCGTCGTCTTTCTTACGCCCCCAACAGCCGCTTCGCTTCGTCCAATCCCGGCGCGGGTTTGCCATTCTCGCTGGCGGTGACGCGGGCGAGCGAGACCATCTGCCGCCAGCGGAATTTGGGGCGCGTGCGGCCGAACTCTTCGGTCGCCGTGCGATAATACTTCTCGGCGTGCAAGGCGCCGTCGTTGGCGATCGCGTGCTCCAGCAGCACGTCTTGAATCGGGGCGATCGCGAAATCTTGCTCGCCGTAAAGCTGCGTGACAGCGCACGCCCGTTCTTGATCGTTCGTCTTGATCGCGTCGACCAGCGCCGTGATCAGCGCGTCGGCGCTGCGCGCGTCGATCTTTTTCATTTGCTCCTCGGTCGGCCGGGGCCCAACCGTCAGCATGTCGACCGCGCCGAACTGTCGGTCGTTCGCCACTTGCCAGGCCGCCAGAATCAAGCTCGCCACGCCGTTCCGTCGGTCGCTGACTTGCGCGATATGGCGCCAGGCGTTGACCGAATCACTGGCGTGCACGCCGAGCGAATCGCCATGCACGCTGCCGGCCGGCTTGTTCTTGTCGGCGTTCCGCGCGCTGCGACCGGCGTCGCGCAGCACCATTTGATTGGCCGAGAGCGAAATCGCCTCGCCGACCGCTTCGAACGACATCCCTTCGGCCAGCGCCGCCGCCACGCTGTCGGCCGCCTGATCGGCGGTCGCCTTGAAAATCGAATCGCTCATCGTGTCGATCCAGCCATCCTCGGCCGCGCGGGCGCCTGGCGTCAGCTCGACCAATCGATACTGATCCATCAACTTCGGCAGCAATGCGCGAATGCCGCTGAACCGATCGCTATAGCTTGGCTTGCAGGCGTCGTTGCAATAGTGGAGCGATTGCCGCAGGAAGGTCAGCGCCTGGTCGCGCCCCACCAGTTCCAGCAGATCCCACGCGCGATACGCGAGCACCGTGCGATGGACTTCCACGCCGTCCTCCACCGTCGGCAGCAGCGCGTTAAACGCATCGATGGGAGATTTACCGGCGGCCACGGCCAAGAGCGCCTCGGCGCGGGCCAGATCCTTCGCGGCGATCGCATGGCGAATTTGTTGATCAAGGTGCGCCGGATTCGCCTGTCCGGCTTCTTTCACCACTGCCGGATCGAGCGGATGCAACACTTCGCTGTTGCTCCCGCCCTTCGCCTGCATGCGGCCCGTGTTTCGATAGAGGACCTTGAACACCGGCAACGCCTTCGTGACGTCGGGCAATTGCCGCGACATGGCAAGCGCCGGCGCCAGGGCCATGAAGGAATGAAAGCCGATGTAGTCTTCGCCTCCAAAGGTCCGCGCGTTGGCGAGCGCGGCGGCGGCGACCAACTCGCTGAGCGAAACGCCTGCGGCCAACTGTTCTGCCAGAGCCGGTTGAAATCGTTCGATCGGCGTGTCTTGCATCAGGCCGACGAGGCGCTCGCGGCCGCCGAAATCAATTCGGGCCGCCGGCTCCTCCTTGGGCGTGGCGGCCAAGCCCATGTCGACGGCCGTTCCCAACCCGACGGTGGCGATCATCAACCCCTGCCCGACTTCAGCCAGAAACTGACGGCGATCATTACGGCGCATCGCTGGGCTCCCTTGCGTGAAAAGGAAACGACGTGGATCGTTAGCGTGCGCGCTGGGCGAAACTTTGGGCGAGCAGCCGTGCGATCCATGGCGCTATGCGTGAGACGCCTCCAGCGTACACCCGCCAGCCCCGGCGGACAAATAGAAGTTACAGGCTCGTGGGGGGGATTTCTGCGCGGGCGGAGTAAACTAACGGCATGCATCAGGTTTCTCCCAAGCGCCGCCGTTGGTTTTGCTTCTCACTCCGCACGATGTTTTGCGTAGTGGCATTTTTGAGTTTGATCTCGGCATGGGCCGGTTATCAGGTCAAATGGATTCGGCAGCGCCACGCTTTCTTGGCCCAACCGCATGTGTTCGGCGAGTTCAATACCTCGCCCCCATCCACGACAAACCGGTGGGGAAACTCCTTGCCAATCTACGCCCCTGGAGGGCTTTGGCTTTTTGGAGAGCCGGGCATGGTGAACGTGTGGATCCCGCCAGAGGCCTGGTCGCCAGAGAGCTATGTCGAGGCCAAGCAGTTGTTTCCCGAGGCCCTGATACTCTGGGTCAATCCCTCCGGAAATTGGGAGCGTATGCCACAGCCCTGAAGGCAAGAGCAGAGCTACTCGATCCGAGACTCTTTGGGGCGGTTCTGGGGGTCGGGTAGAATTTGGCCATGAGCGAAATGCCCCGCCGATTGATTCAGTTCACCTTAAGCACGCTTTTCATGGCGGTTACCGCCGTGGGATGCTCTATGGCTGCGACGCGAGTTTTGGGACCCATCGTTGGAGCTGGAATATTGCTACTCGTGATCGGCTATTGGTTGATCGAGGTAGAAAGATTTCCAACTCCTGGAATTCATCAATGGGGCTGGGTTGCAATCCAAGCGGGAGTAATCGCGATTCTCGTCGGCGTCATTGTCGGCGCCTGATGCTGTGAGAGGGGGCGGCGTTCTACTAAAATGGCGACATGGACAAAGCCACCCCACCCCGCCGCTGGTTTCAGTTCGGAGTCGGGGATCTTCTGAAGGCGATGGCGTGGACATGTCTGGCGACGGCAATAAGCGTCGCAGCCTACAATGCCCCGAACGGTCCATTGGCGTTTGGCGACATTTCTCGAGGCGAGGTTCAGGCAATGCTTACTGTCACCGTTCTCGGCCCAATTGCTGGCATGGCAGCGAGTAGCCTGTTCGGGCACCGAAGAAAGTGGCTGCTATTCGGCACAGTGGTTTCGATCGTGGCCGATGTCGGCGGAATCATCGCCGGGATGTAGCCAGAACCACAACTTTAAGACACCACCCACCAACCCACCACCTTGATTTCGCCGTCCTTATCGGCCAGAATTAGCCGTTTTGTGGGCCTGCCGCGTTTGTGGCGTGGGCCGTCCGCAGAGTTGTTCCTTTTGCGAGCCGATCCTTATGCCCGCCATGGACTTCGAAGTCATCGAACGCTTGAAGCGAGAATATACCGACAAGTACGTCGTGGCCGACACCAAGACGCCCGAGTTGGCCCGTTTCAACGGCCTGACAGGGCAGGTGAAGACCGTGAACATGAGCGGCCGGGCCCTGGTCGAGTTCGAGGGCTATAACAACATCGGCTGGTACGACATCGGCCTCACATTCCTGAAAATCGTCGATAAACCGGCGCCGAAGGCGAAGGAATCGGCCGAGGAAAAGAAGGCCGCCCCGGCGGCCAAGGCCAAGCCAGCCGCCGCGCCGGCGACGGGCGAAAAGAAGCTCTCGCCGATCGAAATGGCCCGCGCCCAGGCGGCAGCGAAGAAGGCCGATGGAGGCGCCGCAGCCGCGCCGGCCCCAGCCGCCGGCAATAAGCCGAGCACGGCCGATATCCTGGCCGCCGCGCGGGCGAAAAAAGAAGTGGGCGCCCCGGCAGCTTCGGCTCCAGCCGCTTCAGCCCCGGCAAAGCCTGCCGCTCCCGCCGCTGGCGCCAAATTGAGCGTGGCTGAGGTCCTGGCGGCGGCTCGCGGCAAATCGGCCCCGGCAGCCGCAGCGCCGGCGGAAGCGAAAGCCCCGCCCGCGCCAAAGCCAGAACCGCCAAAGGCCCCCGCTCCAGTCGCCGAAGCGCCAAAGGCCGCTCCCGCCCCTGTCGCCGAGAAAAAAGCGGCCCCAGTCGGCAAGCTGCCGAAAGACATCCCT
>DASXPZ010000763.1:0-11765 GCA_036493275.1 Pirellulales bacterium | reverse complement strand
TGCTCGCCGGGCAGCCGGTCGTGGCGATGGAAGGGCGATTTCATCTGTACGAAGGCTACACGGCCGCCGAGGTGGCCCTGCCGGTCCATGTGCTCCGCGCGCTGGGCGTGCGGCTGCTGATCGTCTCGAACGCTTGCGGCGGGCTGAATCCCCACTACGCCAAGGGGGACGTGATGGTCATCGAAGACCACATCAATCTGATGTTCGATAGCCCGCTGATCGGCGCCAACGACGATGCGCTGGGCCCGCGGTTTCCGGACATGAGCTCCCCGTACGACGCGTCGCTGGTGGATCAGGCGTTTCGGATCGCGCGGCGCGATAATTTTGCCATTCATCGCGGCGTGTATGTCGGCGTGCGCGGGCCAAACCTGGAAACGCGGGCCGAATATCGACTGATGCGCGCCATCGGCGGCGACGCGGTCGGCATGTCGACCGTGCCCGAGGTCATCGCGGCTGTGCACGCGAAGATGCGCGTGCTGGGATTGGCGACGGTCACCAATGTCTGCCTCCCTGACGCGCTACGTCCGGCGCACAGCGACGACATCATCGCCGTAGCCGCCGCCGCCGAACCAAAGCTGCGCGCAATCGTCACAGGCGTCGTAGCAGCCGAAAGCGAAGCGGCGCAGCGAATGCTTCCTGTGAGCGGCAAGGCGCTAGCCGCCGGTTCTTCGTGAACGCAAGCCGCAGATGAATATGCGTTGACACCGAAACACAGAGAGCCCGTGGCGATCGCCATGCGAGCGCTAACGTCTTACAAAGCAATTTAATCTCATGAATGCCCAAGCATCCGACGCCGAATCGCTTCCGCCCGAAACGCAGCGCGAACTGATCGCCGCGGCCGTGGCCGCGAGGCAGAACGCCTACGCCGCGTATTCCAAGTTCGCCGTCGGCGCGGCGCTGCTGACTGCGGACGGCCAGATCGTCTACGGCGCGAATGTGGAGAACGCCTCGTACGGGTTAACTATTTGCGCGGAGCGCGTCGCCATTCATAGCGCCGTCGCCGCCGGGTATCGGCAGTTTCGCGCGTTGGCGGTAGTCACTTCTGGCGGATTGCCCCCCTGCGGCGCCTGCCGGCAAGTAATGGCCGAATTCTGCGCCGACCTGCCGATCTTACTGGTCGACGCCGATCGGCCCGACGCGGTGGCCACAACGAGCCTTGCCGAGCTGCTGCCGCAACGGTTTAGGCTCGCAACCGATGGGGCTGACGCTGTCGATTCCGTCCGACGCTAGTTGACTCCCCCCTGATGAGGAGGCTATTTTAGCAGCTGCGGGCCAAGCATACTTTCTGTCCGACCATTATCCGGACGTTCTGTCAACCGCGAGTGCTACTGCACGCCATCTCAAGCCGGAAGCGCTGAATCGCCGTTGTGCGATATCGGGCGCTCATTTCTCGCCGGCGTCCTTGTCCGATCTGCCTCTCGCGAAGCACGGATTGATTGCACTCAATCAAGCTGCTCGCGATCCAGGCGTCATTCCGATCAAAGTCTTCACCACAGGGGTTCCGTATGTTCGCGCCGCGCATTACAGCGTCCTATCTGTTGGCATCGCCGATTCTGACCTGTCTTTGTTGGCTGGGCTTATTGGCAGGCGAAGCGCGGGCGACGGCGTATACGTGGCTCGGGCTCGGGGCTTCCGATGCTTGGGAAGACACCCTTGGGAATTGGGACACCCAGTTTTATCCCGGCCTGGTGAGCTCCTCGGATACCGTCCTGTTTCCGTCGTTCAACACGCAACGGTATAACGTGGCGGTTAACAATCTACTGGTGGTCGAGAGCATCGACTTCGAGCGCCCCGGTTATTCGTTCCTGCAAACTGGCAGGCTTGTCGTGCAGAACGGAATCGTGGCTACTACGGAGAATGCCGCCAATTGGAACATCAATCAATCTCTGTCATTTGGTGGCGACGCAACGGTGAACAATCTGACCGGCTCAGGGTTCCTTTTTCAATACACCGCTCCAGGGATCCCTCCGTCTGTCCTGTATGTGGTGGGCGGAGAAAGCAACTTCAGCGGCAGCATCCAAGACGGCATTGCCCTTTCGGTAGGCGATGGCGCCCAGACCGCAAGCCTCACACTGAATCGGAACGATTCTTTTGCGAATGTCTATACAGGCGTCACAACGGTGAATGCGAACGCCACGCTGATCGCGGGCACGGCGGACGCGCTCGGCGCCTCGTCCGCGCATGTGATCAACGGCATTCTCAGCCTTTCCGGCTCTAGCACGATCGGCGGTCTCTCCGGCGCCGGCCAGGTCAACTTGGGCTCCAACACCCTCACCATCGATGGTGGCGGAGATTTCAGCGGCGCCATCAACGGCTCGGGCGGCCTGATTAAATCGGGAACCGGCGAGTTGAGTCTCTCCGGGGCCAATGGTTTCAACGGCGGCGCTATCGTGAAGGGAGGTGAGCTTGCGGTGAACAGATCGATTCTCGGAGGGGTGACCGTGCAAAGCGGCGGAACCCTCGGCGGGATCGGCACGATTGGCGGAGCGGTGACCGTAGAATCCGGCGGCGCGCTTTCGCCCGGCAATAGCCCGGGGCAAATTACGCTCAGCAGCGACCTGACGATGAACGGAGGTTCCACGCTGTCGATGCAGTTCGGCGGCGCGGGCGCCGGGCTTTACGACCAGCTAGACGTGCAGGGCCACTTTACCGCCGGAGGTTCTCTTAGCCTTGATCTCATTAACGGATTTACGCCCTTGAAAGGCGAAAGCTTCACGATCTTCAATGGAGGAGCCCCCGGTTTCGACGCCGGCTCCTTCACCATCGACACCAATCTCGGCAGCGGACTTCACTGGGACACCTCGGCCCTCGCCTCCACAGGCGTCGTGACGGTTGTCCCCGAGCCGTCGACCTCCGCGCTGTGGATTCTTGGGGCGGCCGGAGTCTTTGCAAGGCGCCGGGTGCTGAAGAACGCTTACGCCGCGCATTCAAAGTTGGACGCGTAGTTGGCGCCGTCGCCGAATTTGGAGCGTCCGTGATGGACAAGAATTCCTTCACCTTGTCGGATGGCGAATTACAGGCGTGGATTGAGCAAGGCACATCAGTGCATCTCAGAGCAGTCGACCCGCATGGCGATCCCGTGGAGCTGAATGAACACGAACTGAAGAGGTTGATCGACTCGCTACAATCGTTTTATGAGACGATATGCAAACGAGGACGAGTCCTGACCAGCGTCGCTTCGGAGATATTCTGTGAGTGGCAGAGCGCGGGTCCTATGATATTTCGTCTTGTGAGCCGAAAGTCCCCCCCGCGAGCTCTTTGCGTTGGCGATCTTTAGACGATTCCACCGGGCGGCTTGCGCCGCTCCGCTCACGGAGAGAAACCCTATCCGAATGAGGAATGTTAGCTGTTGCTCAAATCAACACCCCCGCAATGCAAGCCGTCATACAAGACGCCAGCATTCCGCCGAGCATCGCGCGGAATCCTAGCCTTGCCACTTCCGGTTGCCGATCCGGCGCCAGCGGACCCAGGCCGCCGATCTGGATGCCGATTGAGCCGAAATTCGCAAAGCCGCACAGCGCGTACGTGGCGATCGTTACCGAACGCTTCGAAAGCTGCACTCCTGAATCAGGCTTGATCCAGCCGGCCAGATCTTTGTAAGCCACGAACTCGTTCATCACGATCTTTTTGCCCAGCAGTTCTCCCACGCGCAGGCAATCGTCGGCTTCGACTCCCATGATCCAGGCCAGCGGCGCAAACGGGTAACTCAGCGCCGCGGCGAACGACCACTTCTGGTCGAACAGATTTCCGAGCCACGCCACCGCGCCGTCGGCCATGGCGATCAGCGCCATGAAGACGATCAACATCGCCCCCACCATCAGCGCCAGCTTCAATCCATCGGCCACGCCGTTGGCCGCCGCATGCACGACGTTCACCGAGGGGTCGGTAACCTCCATCTTCACGTGACCGCGCGTCACCGGTTCGCCCATCTCGGGCTGCATCACTTTCGCGAGCAGCAGCGAGGCGGGCGCCGAAATCACGCTGGCCGTGATCAAGCTGCCGGCGTCGATGCCCATGTCGACATAGGCCGCCATCACGCCGCCGGCCACGTTGGCAAAACCGCCGACCATCACCGCCATCAGTTCCGACGTCGTCATGCTCGTCAGGTAAGGGCGAATGACCAGCGGCGCCTCGGCCTGGCCGACGAAAATATTCGCCGCCGCGGCAAGGCTTTCGGCCCCCGACGTATTGAGGACCTTCTGCATTACCACGGCCATCAGCTTGGTAATCCGCTGCATGACCCCGTAGTAATACAATATCGACATCAGGGCCGAGAAGAAAATGATCGACGGCAACACTTTGAAGGCAATCGGCGATTCAAGAAATCGTGGCCCGAAGACGAATTCGGCGCCGACGTTGACGCAATCCAATAGTTGCTCGATCCCGTTGCCGAGCGATTTGAACAGTTTTTGCCCCAAGTCGCTTTTCAGCACGATCAGCGCAAATAGAAACTGCAATAACAGCCCGCCGATGATCACACGGAAGTTGATCACCCGCTTATGTGGGCTCATCAGCCACGCCAGGCCGATAATCACGAACAGCCCGAGCAGGCTGACCAATCGCTCCATCGGGGCTTCTCCTCAATTGGCGCCGTAAAAGCTGAGATAATGCGTCCCTGAGGCGTCCGCCGTCGCGCTCCTGACGCCGCACACGATACACCAAGCAGCCGCGACTTACAGCGGCAATTCGGCCGCGAAGGCTATACTGCCTGCGACGCAAACCAGCCGCGAGTTGGACGGATCGGCGCGAGAAAACCGACCCCAGCCCAACGCTCAGATGATCTTCGCTACTCTTGCAAAGGGACAGCGCATGGCCTCGATTACGCGGGTCGTCATCCTGGGAGGCGGGTTTGGCGGACTGAACGCGGCTCAGTCCTTACGATCGGAGCCGGTGCAAGTCACTCTGATCGACCGTCGTAATTTTCACCTCTTTCAGCCGCTCCTTTACCAGGTCGCCACGGGAGGGCTTTCGCCGGCCAATATCGCCTCGCCGCTGCGCGACATTTTGCGAAACCAGCGCAACGCCGAAGTGCTATTGGCCGAGGTGACGCATATCGACGTCGCCCGCCGCGTGGTCGTACTGCTTGAAGAAGAGATTCCGTACGACGTGCTGGTGCTGGCCACCGGATCTTCGCATCACTACTTCGGCCATCCGGAATGGGAGGCGCTCGCGCCTGCGTTGAAGACATTGGAAGACGCGACCGAGATCCGCCGCCGTGTGCTGTTGGCCTTCGAAGCAGCGGAGCGAGAGCCCGACCCGGGGCGCCGCGCCGCGTGGCTGTCGTTCGTCGTCGTCGGTGGCGGCGCGACCGGCGTGGAGCTGGCCGGCGCCGTGGCGGAGCTAGCCCATTGGACTTTGAAGGGAAACTTCCGCCGCTACGATCCGGCCTCGGCCACGATCACGCTCGTCGAAGGAATCGATCGGGTTCTCCCCGCGTATTCGGTCAAACTTTCGGCGAAGGCAGGCAAGTCGCTCGCCGATCTGGGAGTCGCCGTGCGAACGTCGTCGCGGGTGATCGATATTCAGCCGGAGAGCGTCACGATTTTGCGAGGGGACGTTCAGGAAACCATCGCCACGCGCACGGTGCTGTGGGCCGCGGGAGTCGCCGCGTCGCCGTTGGGCAAGATCGTGGCCGACGCCACCGGCGCCGAGATCGATCGTCAGGGGCGATTGGTTGTCGAGCCCGATCTTTCGCTCCCCGGACATCCAGAGATCTTTGTGATGGGCGATCTGGCGAACTTCAGCCATCAGACGGGCGAGCCGCTGCCGGGACTGGCGCCGGTGGCGATGCAGCAGGGGCGTTACCTGGCCCGCGCGCTGCGCTGCCGCGCGCAAGGAACCCAACCCGAGGCGTTCCATTATGTTGACAAGGGATCAATGGCCACGATTGGCCGGGCGCGGGCCGTGGCCGATGTGCGCGGCTTCGAATTCTCAGGCCTGCTCGCCTGGATGGCTTGGTTGGCAATCCACCTGATGTTCTTGGTGCGATTTCAGAATCGCCTGCTCGTGTTGATGCAATGGGCGTGGAATTACCTGACGCGCAACGCGCCAGCCCGCCTGATCACGGGGCGCAGCCCATTTCCGCTGCGACCGAAAGATCCATCCTCGTCGGAAAGCCAAATCGAGTCGAAAACGTAAGGCCAGGCACGGGGATCTTGGGGGCCTTTATTTCAACCATGCTCTGGCGATCAAATACGCTCCTGCGGCGCGCATTACATCGCTTGCGCGACGCGGGTCCTCGCTTCTTTGTCACGCACAGTGCGCCTGACCTACTTCGCGAACTTCGCGTCCACATACCGCCGGTGCGTTTCCAGGTAGCACTCTTTCACCAGCCGCTCCATTTCTTTCGCGTCAGGGAACTGACCTGCGAAGCCGGGCGAGACGGGGTCGATGGCGAAGCGGGCTGTATCGACCAGGTGGACTAGCAGATCGCATGGGTCTTCATCCCCCACGGCAAAGCGGATTGTCGTCGGCGTGATGCCGGCGCTGGCCAGGCCCTCGGCCGGTAGCTCGGAATGGGTCGTCAGCGCCGGACAACTGATGATCGTGTTCGATTGCCCTAGGCTGATCATATGTCCGAACGTGGGGGAGAGATTGTCGACAAAGCGCTGGAACGCGAGCGGCGGCAGCCCGGCCGCTTCGAAGTCGATCGTGAACAGCGGCGCCGGCAGACCGAGAAATAGCAGCTTCTCGCGCAGCTCGGCGTTCACGTCGTCGGCCAGCGCGTTGCAATGCACTTTTACGCCGGGATGGGCGTTGAGAAACTTCGCCAGGATATTCGTATTGATGCACTTCGCCAGCATCCGGTTTTCGAGCGTGCGGATCCCTTGCATCACTTCGAACGCTGCGTCGGCGTTGAGAAAGGCGCCCTTGACGTAGTAGACGTTCCAAAACAACGTGTCGCGCCACGAAATTCCGCCCGACGATTCTCCCTTGGGGACGAACATGTCCTCGTTGCGGCCGATGACCACGCCGGCGACCACCGAGCCCGTGCCGGAGAGGTCCTTCGTGTAGCTGTGAATGACGAAGTCCGGCCGCTCGGAAGGATTGTCGCGTTGCAGCGGGCGCGTGAGGAAGGGAGTGCCGATCGTGGCGTCGAGCATCACGCGCAGCCCGAGTTCGTGCGCGGCGCGGCAGATGGCCGGCACGTCGAGGACGTAGCCATGCGGGTTGCAGGGAGATTCCAAGTAGACATAAACCTTGCGACCGGCGGCCAACCGATCAGGGTGCGCATGGCGAATACGCTCCCAGGCGCCAAGGAACGCCTCGGCCGAGGAACCGTCGAACGTTTCGATGGCGATGTTCAGGTTGCCTGGCTTGCCGAACCAGTCGTGAATCAACTGGTGGGCGCCGCCGTAGATGTTGCGGCTGCTGATTAACATGTCGCCGGCGCCCAACAGGTGGCTCAGCGCGGCGTCGATAGCCGCCATGCCGCTGTTGAAGTTCCAGGCAAAGTACTCGCGGGCGTACGGGCCGGCCTCGAGGTCGACAATGTAATTCGCCAGACAGACACTCGTGGGATTGAGCAACCGCGAATAGATTTCGAGCAGCAACTCCTTCCCTTGAAAGGCGTCGGCGATCCACTCGGCGCAGGCGTACACGTAAGTGGCCGTGCGCGTGATGACCGGCGTGGCCGAGAAAATGGCCGTCACGTTGTCGAACATCGCATACGGCCCTTTGGCGTACTGCGTGGTCGGGCTGTATTCGAGGCTCTGGTACGTGCGCCGCGACGGCGACTGCAACATGTCGAGCAGCTTGGCAAACTGAAACGACAGAAACTTCTTGGCGTTGAAATAGGCGATCCGGTCGCTCCGATCGAGCCCGCCGATCGCGCTGAGGGTTTGCTGCCACAGCAGATCGACGTCGGTATGGCATTCGTACAGTCGCTGGGCGATCCGCGCCAGCGTGGCCCCGAACTCGCTTGCTTGATCGATGCCGAAATGTTGTAGCTGTTCAGCGACGAGTTGCGGCACGTCGCTGGCGGTGGTGGAATTGCGCAGCGGCGAAAGCCATCTCGCCGATGGGGAATGGGTGGGTTGCTCTGCGGACACGTGCGTTGCTCCTGCTCTGCGGGTGTGGGCGTCATGGGCGTGGGGTCGCAGACGAAAGGGCGACCCGCCAAAGATTCTACCCAATTGCCCAAATTGCAGTGAGCGGCGCGGCGGCCAGAGAAAAGTCCTAACGTCAAAAACAAGCGGTATCAGGGGGAGAGTAAGCGGTAGAAAACCCGCTTTTCTCTCACGGAGCGGCGTCTCAAGCGGGATTTGCTGATTCTTCTTTTCGCGGGTGTAGGAAAGCTCGCCCGCGGATTGCTACAATCGTGCAAGATAAGTGCGCAGCCTTTGGCCGGAGTTATTGTCTCTGGTATAAGCCACTACAAAGACAGTGCGGAAGACCGTCGTCATGTCGCAGCAGAATCAGAAGCCGATCGCTGGCCGTCAGGCGCTTTCGCGACGCGAAGTGCTGCAGGTTGGCTATTCGAGCATGCTTTCGATGGCGCTTGCGCCGCTCTTGGCTGCCCAGGCGCGCTCGGCGCCTACAACTTCGACCGTTGCTTCGGGGACCAACCGCCATGCGGCGCCGCCGCGGGCGAAGAGCGTGCTGCTGATTTTTCTGACCGGCGGGCCAAGCCACATCGACACTTTCGATCTCAAGCCCCACGCGCCGGTCGAGGTGCGTGGACCGTTCACTCCGATCGCCACAGAGACGCCTGGCGTTTTCTTCTGTGAGCATCTGCCGCTGCTGGCCAAGCAATCCGACAAGTTGGCCGTGGTTCGCACGATGAATTGCAGCCCCGCGCTCGGCTCGCACGAGACCGGCACGCACGCCATGCTCACTGGGAACGACGCGCTACCGCCAGGTTCTGGCCTGTACGCCTCACGACACGATTGGCCCTGCTATGCGGCGGGTCTTGACTACGTGCGCCCCGGCACGGCCGATTTGCCCAGTGGCGTGCATTTGCCCGTGCATATGAACGTCAGCGGCGCTCCCTATTGTGGACAGAACGCGGGCTTGCTCGGCGCGAAGCACGACCCTTGGCAGTTGCGCCGCGATCCCAATCAACCGAATTACAACGGCGACGATGCGCTCGTCATGCCGGCCGGGTTGTCGGTCGAGCGCTTCGACAGCCGAAGGGCGTTGCTCGGCGAGATCGATCGCCAGCGCGCCGCGCTCGAAGCGCATGCGGCCGTCCGCCAGTTCAATAACCATCAGCGGGCCGCGTGTGACACGCTCACGGCAGGCCGGTTGAGCAAGGCCTTTGCGCTAGCGGACGAACCGGCCGAATTGCGCGATCGCTATGGGCGACACATCTTCGGCCAGTCGCTCCTTTTGGCCCGTCGCGTGCTTCAGGCGGGCGTGCCGATTGTCCAGGCCAATCTGGGCTACGCTGGGCAATGGGACACGCACTCCAATAATTTCCAGGGCTTGAAGCAGAATCTACTTCCTTCGATGGATCATGCCGTCGCCGCGTTGTTGCAGGACATGCAAGCGCTCGGGCTGCTCGACGAAGTGCTGGTAATCCTGACAGGCGAATTCGGTCGCACGCCGAAGATCGGCGGCAACGTCGGCACGCCCACGTTTTCGCCCGACGGTCGCGATCATTGGACGCAATGCTTCACGTCGGTCTTCGCCGGCTGCGGCGTGCGGGGAGGGCGAACGATCGGGGAGTCCGACAAGACTGCGTCGCTGCCGCTGACGCGGTCGTACAGCCCCTCGGATTTGGGCGCGACGGTTTACGGCGCGCTGGGAGTCGATCGCGACACGGAGATTCACGACCTGTTGGGGCGGCCGCTACGCCTGAACACGGGTCACCCCATCGGGCCAGTCTTCTCCGGCGAAGAGACATAGAGGCGGCGCGTTGTCCGCAGTCCGCCGGTCGCGAGTGCGGCGCTTCGGCTCCTCCTTTCTGTCCCTTGCTCGCCCTGCTGGCTTCGCAAGCAGCCTCGATTCCAGTCAGTCACAGTTTGCGGCAAATGGGAAAATCTTTCCGATCGCGGAGATTTTAACGGAAGTTCCGGTTAGGAGGTTACCGATAGACAGTGCCTGTAACGATTCTCTCACGACCGCGCGGCTATGTGTTGCGCTTCGTAGGGGAGTACTAGAAGGTGATTCCAATGCATTCCATCCGGGCGGCCATTTTCACGGTCTTTGCGGCAATGATGAGCTGGGGCCTGCTGGCGGCGACTGCTGGCGCCCAGCCGCCAGCTCCATCGTATGGCGCGGGAGATCCCGCGTGGCGTTCGGCGGCGCCAAACCAGGACAACCGCGCTCGATACTACGACGACGGGCGGTCGGATGGCTACGACGATCGACGTCCCGCGCCGCCGTCTCGGCCCGCTCCTCGACCAGATCAGGCCAATGGAAAGGACGGAGACCGCTCCAAGTCGAAGGATCCTCCTCCTCCGCTTCGCGGCATCAATACCTCGAATCCGAGGCCGCGCGACACGCAGGAATGGCGCACGCGCCGCCCGTCAGGGGCGGCCCAGCCGACCGATCAGCGGGCCGAGGCGCCGCGCACTGCGCAGACTGCCGCGACGCGAGACGATGTTCGCCAGACGCAATATCAAGACGATCCGCGTAAGCCTGCAGCCAGCTCGTCGCGCTCGCAGTCTTACGAGTGGCATCCCGATCGCGGCCAGGCCCCGCGCGCCGCGCCGCCGGCGCAGTCCGAGGCGCCGTTGTTTAACGCCAACGCGCCTGCGGCCGCGCCGACGCTAGCTCCGGTTGAGCGTCGCGCTTCGGCCCCGCCGCCGGAATATCGGGCGCAGGAAAACCGACCCCAAGAAAATCGGGCGTACGACGATCGGCCATACGATGATCGGGCGCCGGATAATTGGGCGCAGGAAAATCGCGGTCCGAATCGCCCAGCCTACCGCGAAGAGGCCGATCAGATGGCCTACGGCAATCGTCGTCCGGCCCCGCAGCGCAGCGGCGAACCGATGTTCTTTGCCCAAAACCAGCGGCCGCGCGGGCCGTATCGTCCCACGAGCGCGACGGCCGCGTACGAGCTACCCCCCGGCGCCGCCCCTTATCAAGCGCAACCAGAAAACGTGCAGGGAGTTCCCAGCCAAAGGGGTCCCGGTTCGAGCGGCCGACCGAATTACCAAGACCAAACGATCTACCAGGATCACCCGATCATGGACGGCAGCAGCGGCGGATACGACGTCGACGCCAACGGCTATCCGGCCGATGGTTATGGCTACGGCGGCGGCTACAACGACGGCTACGGCGGTCCCGGCGGCTACTACGATAACTCCGAGTGCTATTACAACTGCGGCGGCCCCTGCGATTATTGCTCGACCTGCTGCGGCGGCCCAAGCTGCCCGCATCGTTGGTTCGAAGAAGCGAATATCTTCGCGGGAGTTCACTCGTTCCAGGGTGGTCTCGATCGGGGGCAGAGCGGCAACTTCGGATTTCAGGAAGGGATCAACTTCGCGGGTAGCCTGTGGCATCGTTACAACATCGGTTACCAAATTGGCGGTATGTTCGCGCAGAGCGATCTTTCCGGCAACATTTTCCCAAATGATACGAACTCCTCATTCTCCACGCGTCAACAATCCTTTGTGACAGCGGGAGTTTTCCGGAGGGCTCTCTGCGGCCACGGGATACAAGGGGGCATCGTCTTCGATTGGCTTGATGATCGCTATTACACGGAGACCCAGTACACGCAAATTCGGGCTGAAGCCAGCTACCTATACGGCATCGGTCACGAGGTTGGCTTCTGGGGCGCCTTCGGTACAGGCCAGACCCAACAAGACGCTTTT
>DASXPZ010000762.1:0-3063 GCA_036493275.1 Pirellulales bacterium | reverse complement strand
GCAAGCCGGGAGAGGCGGCGCTGCCCGAGCTGGCGCTGCGCTTCGACCTGACGGTGCCGCTGGCGCGATTTGTGGCGCAGCACATCAACGAGTTGGGAACGCCATTTAAGCGCTATCACATCGCCACGGTGTGGCGTGGGGAAAATACCAGCCGCGGACGCTACCGCGAATTCATGCAGTGCGATTTCGACACGATCGGCACACGTAGCGTCGCCGCTGACGCCGAAACCGCCCTGGTGATCCACGACCTTTTGCGGGCGATCGGCTTCGAGCGCTTTCGGATGCGGGTCAACGATCGCGCGGTGCTGACCGGTCTGCTCGAAAAAGCGGGGCTCGGCGAACAGGCGGCCCCCGTCTTGCGCGCGATCGACAAGCTGCCGAAAATCGGTCCGGAAAAGGTCGCCGCCGAGATGGCGAGCACCGCCGCCGCCACGCCCCTGCAAACGGCCGAGATCCTCAAGCTCGTCACCCTTACCGGCGGCAACGAAGAGATCCTGCGCCAGCTCGATCCACTGGTCGCCGGCAGTGAAAAAGGGACCGCGGGAGTCGCCCGGCTGCGAGAACTGCTGGCCGCCACTTCTGCCGCCGGCCTGTCGGGCGAGCGGTTCAAGATCGATCTTTCGATCGCCCGCGGCTTGGACTATTACACCGGCGTGGTCTACGAGACGTTTTTGGAAGACCTGCCCGAGATCGGCAGCGTTTGTTCCGGAGGCCGCTACGACAACCTGGCGGGCCTTTACACCGACCAGGAACTACCCGGCGTCGGCGCGTCGCTCGGCCTCGACCGGCTACTGGCCGGCATGGAAGAGCTAGGCATGATCGAAAAAGTCTCGACGCCGGCCGAGATCATCATTCCGTTCTTCGCGGCGGATCAATTACCGGCTTACCTGCGGCTGGCGGCGCAATTGCGGCAGGCCGGATTTGGCGTCGAAGTCTATCCCGACGCAAAGAAACTGGGCCCGCAACTGAAATACGCCGATCGCCGCGGATTTCGCGTGGCGCTGGTCATGGGCGAGAACGAACTGGCGGCAGGCTCCTGCCAAGTCAAGCACCTTACCACCGGAGGCGCGTCAAACGTTACACTAGCAAACGGAGCGCAGGAGTTGATCGCCGAACTGCATCGTCTGCTGGCGCTAAAGTAAGAGGAATGACCGATCTCATAGAATGGCTTGATTTCGTCATTCGCCACCTTTAAATCACTCCAGTCAATTTCCAACAAACGCAACCCTCTCGACCAGAGTTTCGATCTCAACCGACGCGGAAGCGTCGCACAAAAAACCTCGACCGACGCGGAAGCGTCGCACAAAAGATGCATAGGGACAATCATTATGAGACGGCGTTCGAGGAGTTCCTGCGGCAGCGCCGGGTGGCGTATGTGGCGGTGGACGAGTCGCGACGCAGTTTGCTCCCTGAGGCGTCGCTGAAGAGCCTGGATTTTATTGTCTCGTCGCAGCGCGGCGAGACGTGGCTGGTCGACGTGAAGGGGCGGCGGTTCCCGTCGGGCGAACAGAAGCAATATTGGAAAAACTGGTCAACCCGAGATGACCTGGTTAGCCTTTCTCGCTGGGAAAAGGTGTTTGGCGAGCGGTTTGAAGGGCTGTTTGTCTTCGCGTACAATATCCATGGCGATCGCTCGCCGCTGCCGCCTGAGCAACTCTTCGAATTTCGCGGAGGGCTGTACGGGTTCGTGGCGATTCGATTGGGGCATTACGCGGCCCACGCGCGGCAGATTTCGCCGCGCTGGGACACCGTGGCCATGCCGGTCGAGCAGTTCCGCCAGTTGGCGCAACCGCTCGAAGCGCTGCTTTAGTGCTTATCCAAAATCTGTGTCTCACGCTTCCGAAACATGCGGATGTTGCTAGCAACCGAAGGTTTTCGGGAAGGCTTCTAAAAAATCTTTGAAGGAAGGTTGCCCGCCATGCGATCCACTTTGCTGTTCGTCGCGCGGATGATGGCGGTGGGCGCCTGCCTGGCGTTGGCGACGGCCCCACAGGTTGTGCGGGCCGAAGGCGCGGGCATCGAAAAGAAGGAAGAACGCAAGGAGCCCCCCTGGATTCCGGCCTATGCTCTGACGGCGCTGGGCATTGGATTGGGACTGATGTGCGTGGCGCGGCCCGGCACGCGCAAGAATCCCGACGGCGAAAAAGAAGACCGTCCCGCGTAGACTCGCCCTCTTGCTCCGCCGACCGTTCCGTGGCGAACGCCGGTTGGCCCGCAGCCCTCAGAGATTATGCCCGCGTTCGATCTTGCGCCAGTAGTTCGCGCATCAGGCCCGAATAGTCGCGATACGGCGTCACGTCCGGGGGACCAGCCGCGAACTCGTAGATCGTTTGAGCCCGATCGTTCGGCAGGGCGATCAGCGTCGACGAAACCGTCCCGCGCTCGGGGAGCCGAATCAAAATCGTCCGCCCCGTCGCCGGATCGGGTCCCTGGCGACACACGCTTCGCGCGACGTCAAGAAATTCACCCGTCGTCCGGATCCCGACCGCCGAGAAGAGCTCGCGGGCCAGCGATTGTCTGGGGTCTGATGGATCGTTGGGACGCCCATTGGTCACCAAATGCAAGCCGGGCGCAAGCGGAGTCAGCGCAACCTCTCCGCCATGCTCGATCAGAAACGCGGCCCGGTTGTCGGCGGCAATGAAATTCGCCCCGGCGTAGCGTTCGCTCTTCAGCTCCCGCGCCGCCAGATCGGCGGCTTCGTCCGCGCCGCGGCACAACAACATTTCGCGGCAAAGTTGACCGCGCGAACGAGGTTCGGCCGGAGGATGGTCGAGGGGGCGATTCGTGACCGCCGCGACCAGCCCGAACTCGTTGACCCCCAGCCATGTACCTCCGGCGCGCAGGTCGCGCCCCGCCAGATAGCGAACCGGCCCCGGCGTGATCGTGGGAAGTTCGTAAGGCCGGTCGAAGAATTCCTCCCGATTCGCCGCCACCAACAGCGGGGCCTCGGGGACCGATCGGTAGAGAATCGCAAGCAGGCACATAACCCCTTATTCTACATTACGAACAAGCTCGGGGCCGATTCGACCGGCTGCAATGTGCGGCGCAGGTATAATCGAACAG
>DASXPZ010000761.1:0-6844 GCA_036493275.1 Pirellulales bacterium | reverse complement strand
CCCGGAGAGCTCGATCCGGTCACGCGTGGGCGGCTGATGATGGCGCTGTTGGCGATTGCGCTCTTGGGGGTCGGACTGATCGTGATGGTGATTCTGGGGGCTCGCATGGTCCGGCGCTGGTCGCGTTTGCCGCCGGTCTCGCATCGCGAAACGCCCCTGCCGCCGAAGCGCATTTTGCGACCGAGAATCGCCACAGACGACGAAGACGACGAAGACATCCTGGACCATGAACACGATTGACGCCATGCCCGAGGCCGGACTGCCGCCCGAATATCGCCTGCGGTTCAAAGCCGATTTCGATCGCGTCTACGCGGGCCGGCAATCGGTGGCCGACGGAGTGCTGCGCATGGTGGCGCTGCCGGGCGAATGCCCTCACGCCCGGCTGGGGCTATCGGTCTCGCGCCGCGTGGGAAACGCCGTTCGCCGCAACCGCTTCAAGCGGCTGCTGCGCGAGGCGTTCCGGCTCTCGCGCGCAGAACTGCCGCCGCTCGACCTGATCGTGATTCCGATCGGCCGTGGAACTCCGCAATTGGAGCCTTTGCAAGCATCCATCCGCCAGCTATCGCGCCGGCTGGCAAAACGTCTGGCGCGGAGAGACCGCCGTGAAGGCTAGCTGGCAGCTACTGTTGCGGGCGCCGGGCGAGGCGATGATCCTGATGGTAAAGGGCTACCAGTGGACGCTCAGCCCTCTGCTAGGCCGCCAGTGTCGCTTTCAGCCAACGTGCAGCAACTACTTCATCGGCGCGGTGCGCAAGTATGGGGCGATCCGTGGGGCCTTCCGCGGCGCCCTACGCATCTGCCGCTGCCATCCATTTCACCAGGGGGGGTACGATCCTCCGTGAATGTTCCTCGAAAGTTCGCGGAATTACTTGCCGGGTCTGCTAGTGAACGTCGAGCGTGGTCACATTTCCGTCCAAAACGGACATCGGTAGTGGGGTGTCGCGCGGATAAACGCCGGGCTTGAGCACGACCTCGAATAATTCGGCAAGTGTCTTGCCGCACGGCAGAAGATACGTGCCGGGTCCGCCAGCAAAACTATCGTTCGGTCCGCCTATTTGCACCAGATAACGACATCGTTGCTGCATGTCGCCGGGCCCGCTGATTTCGTCGGCAACAATCAGCACGTTCGATCGCGTCAGCTCGCGGGCAGCGGATGGATAGCGCCTGACGGAGGTCGTTCTATCAAAGCTCGCAACGGTAATGTAGGCCTCGCCCGCGGTTTCGATCACGACTTCGTAGACTGCCGGAGGTATCGAGCCAGACAGTTTGCGGACCGACACTCGAAACTCATTCGGCAATAATTCCGCAGAGCTCTCGGTCAGCCCATGCGCTGTAATGACTCCGCTCAGCTCGCGGATTTCTTTCTGCTGCCGAAAAATCAGCAGTGAGAACGCGACAAACAGAGTGGCCACGAACAGCGTTCGCAAGCTGAAGCGTAACCAGCGGAGGCGATGCGGTGTGGCCATGGGAGCATTCTAGGAAAATCGCATAAGAAGAGAGAACAAAGCGGCCGGCGCGGGACAGGGTAGTTGCAAAGCCGTGGCTTTGGTATGCGAACTCCGCAAAAAGGCTTCTTTGAAGCTTTGGGCTGTCCGACGTAAAAAACGCAACTTGCGTAGAACCATAAAGTATCGCGGCTTCTAGGGCGTTCTGAACCGAGTCCATTCTCCCTCGCAGCCCTATCTTACCGGTTTCACCGCAATGGCGCCGCGCATTTTGTGTGCCGCCGCAAGCTCGTCTTGACGCGTCCCTTGGCGCCGCACTATCTTCCCGCCCCGATTCCCTTCTTTTCCCTTCTCAATGGCTTTCTCCGAAGTGCTGTTCAGCACGGCTCGCCACTGCGCGCACGGTCGCGCGTTGGTCGAGCAGGAGAAAGCCTGAATGCGGACGGAGTGCTTTGGCATGAGGCCTGGCTCTTGGATATTGGCGTTGTTTGCCGCAGTGGTGGCGAGCAGTTGCGCCCAACCGTTCATCCGTTCGCAGAGTCCGGAACCGAACGGCGCGCTCCCGCTTCCCAAGACCAAACTCGTTGGCGATTACGCCGTCGCCTTCGGTATGTTTCCGGCCAAGGTCGAGGGCGTCGCTTGGGTGACCGGGTTGCCGAATACCGGGAGCGATCCGGAGCCGGGGCCCTATCGCGATCAGTTGTTGAGTGAAATGAAAACGAACAAAGTTCACAATCCCAACGACCTGTTGGCTTCGAATACGGCGTCGCTGGTGCTCGTGCGCGGCTTCTTGCGTCCTGGCATTCAGGAAGGGGATCACTTCGATATCGAAGTGCGCGTTCCCAGCCGTAGCGGCACCACCAGCCTGCGCGATGGTTGGCTGATGCCGGCCCGACTGACTGAGATGGCCGTCCTGCAAGGGGCTGTCCACGAAGGGCACGTCCTGGCGATAGCGCAGGGACCGCTGATGGTTGATCCGGAGGCCGACAAGAACAGCCAGGTGGCCGCTTGCCGCGGACGTGTGCTCGGCGGAGGCGTCGCCCGCAAAAGCCGGCCGCTGGCCCTGGTCTTGAAACCAGACCACCAAAGCGTGGCGGTCAGCTCGCAGATTGGCCAGGCGATCAACCGTCGCTTTCACACGTTCGTCAATGGCGTGAAGCAAGGAGTCGCCAATCCGAAGGATGACGAGCACGTCGACTTGATCGTGCATTCGCGCTACAAGGACAACGTCGAGCGCTACATGAAAGTGATCCGTAGCATCGCCATGAAGGAGACCGCCGGCGAGCAAGCCACGCGGCTGGTGCTGCTTGAAAAGGCCTTGCTCGATCCGATGAACGCCGACTGGGCCGCGCTGCAACTCGAAGCCATCGGCAAGGAAGCCGCTCCGGTTTTGCTCAGCGGATTGAAGTCGACCGACGCCGAAGTCCGTTTCTACGCGGCCGAAGCGCTGGCCTATCTCGATTTCAAAGAAGCGGCCGCGCCGCTAGCCGAAGCTGCGCGCGACGTGCCCGCTTTCCGCGCATATGCCCTGGCGGCGCTCAGCGCGATGGACGACTTCGCCGCCGCGGACGCGCTCCGCGAACTACTGGAACTTCCCAGTAATGAAACGCGCTATGGCGCCTTCCGCGCGCTGTGGGCAATGAATTCGCGCGACGCCCTGGTCCGCGGCGAAAATCTGGGAGATCAATTCAGTTATCACGTGATCGACAGCATCGGGCCTCCCTTGGTCCATGTCACTCGCAATTACCGGCCCGAAGTCGTCCTGTTCGGCCAGAATCAGCGATTGACGACGCCGTTCGTCCTGGAATCTGGGCGAAATATCATGCTCAACGGCAAGGATGATCGTGTCACGATCAGTCGTTTTGTCGCCAACGAGCCAGACCAGAAACGGGTTGTCTCGACGAGCATCGACGAGGTGATTCGGGCCCTGGTAGAGTTGGGCGCCACCTATCCGGACATCGTGCAGGTGCTACAAAACGCCAAGTCCAAAAATGTCCTGCCGAGCCGGCTGGCCATCGACGCCGTGCCAAGCGGCGGTCGCAAATTCGACCGCAGCGCGACCATGGAGCTTGCCAAGTCGGCCAAGGGAGAAGAGACCGACGGAAACGGCGAAGAGGGCGAGACGCCCGAAGACCCGACCGGGGGCGCCGTAATCGTCCGCAATCCCCTGCCGGGATTGTTCGATAGCGGGCAAAAAACTCTCGACAAGGAAGAGGCGGAAAAAGATACCCTTCCCCAGCCCGAGCCCAAGATCGACAAGCCCAAGTGGTCCTGGACGGATACAATGGAGGATATCTCCTCCCTAATTCCGGACGGGACTGGAAACTTCCCGGACGGGACTCGGAACTAAATTCCATCCTTTGATTTGTCGAATACGTCATGCTTAAGGCGCTGGAACTTGTCGGCTTCAAGAGCTTTGCCGACAAGACCCGTTTCGACTTCCCTCCCGGCATCACGGCCGTGGTGGGACCGAACGGGTCGGGCAAGTCGAACGTGGTCGACGCCATCAAGTGGGTGCTGGGCGAGCAAAGCGTCAAGTCGCTGCGCGGCAAGGAGATGGCCGACGTCATTTTCAACGGCGCCGCCGGGCGACTGCCGCTGAACTTCGCCGAGACCACCCTCACGCTCGACAACGCCTCGCGCCGTCTGCCGATCGATACCGCCGAGGTGCTAGTCACGCGCCGCGTCTATCGCAGCGGCGAAGGCGAATACTTTCTCAACCGGCAGCCTTGCCGATTGAAGGACATCCGCGACCTCTTCTCGGGCACCGGGGTCGCCAGCGAAGCCTATAGCGTGATCGAACAGGGCAAGGTCGACGCGCTCTTGCAATCTTCGCCGCGCGAACGGCGTTTGATCTTCGAAGAAGCGGCCGGCATCAGCCGGTTCAAAGCCAAAAAGATCGAATCGTTGCGACGCCTGGAGCGCGTCGACCAGAACCTGTTGCGGCTGGGCGATATCGTCGCGGAAGTCGAGCACCGGCTGCGACAGATCCGGTTGCAGGCCGGCAAGGCCCGTCGCTATCAGGAATATACCGGCCGGCTGGAGCAGTTGCGCACGCACGTCGGCCTGGCCGATTGGCGCGTGCTGGGCGAGCAACTGGCGGCGCTCGAAGGAAAATTGCGGAACTTTTCGCATGAGCGCCAATCTGCACTGACCGATGCCGACGGAGCCGAGGCGGCCGCGCTCGAAGAAGAGACGCTGATCAACGATACGGCCGAGGCGATCCGCGCCAGCGAGTCGCGTTCTGCGCAAAATCGAGAAAGGATCGCGACCCGAGAAGCCGGCATGGCGCTGCAAAGGGCTCGCAGCGCCGAGCTGGAAGTCGAAACCGCGCGGCTGCGACGACAATTGGCCGCCGTCAGCGTACGGGCCGGCGGATTGCAACAACAGTTGGACGAAACTTCCGCGCAGCTCGCAGCGGCCGAAGCGCAGCACGTACAAGTGGTGTCCGTCGCCGAGGCGACCGCCGCGCAACTGGCCGCCGATCAAAAGAGCCAAGACCTACTGCGCCGCCAGGCGGAGACATCTCGGCAAGCCCATCTGGCCGAGTTGCGACGCGTGGCAGGCTGGGAGAGCGAGCGAAGCGCGCTGACCGCGCAGCGGAATTCAGCCCAAGCTCGCCAGACCGAGCTTGCGCAATCGCTCGCGGAGTTGGAATCCGCCAATCGCGACGCGCAACAAGAAATCGCCGAGATCACGGCCGACGCGACCAGGGTCTCGGAGAGCCTCTCTCAACAAAAAACGGCCGAAACCTCCGCGCGCGAGCGGAGCGCGGCGCTGACCGCTCGGCAACGCGCCGTCGAAGTCGAACTGGCTCAGTCCGGACAACGATTGGCCGCGGCGCGCGAACGGGCCGCGGTGCTCGAAGAGCTTGAGCGTCGGCGCGAGGGGTTTAGCGACGCGGTCAAGGACGTGCTTGAGCAGGCCCGCGGCGGCGCGGACGGACCATTCGCCGAAGTTCGCGGTGTAGTGGCCGAAATGTTGCAAGCCAGCGTCGAAATGGCGCCCTTGGTCGAAGCAGCGCTCGGCGAGCGCGCTCAACACGTAGTCGTCACGTCGATTGACGGATTGTTGGCTGCAATGGCCAAATCCCCGTACCACTTTGACGGACAAGTGACGTTCACGCCGCTCGATGCGCGTGGACCGCGCGGCGCGCGAGCCACGGAGCCCGACCTGCACGGACTTCCTGGCGTCACCGCCCGGGCGGACGAGTTGGTGCAGACCTCGCCTCAATTGACGCCGCTGGCGCGCCGCATGCTGGGGCACGTGTGGATTGTGGATTCGCTCCCCCGCGCGAGTGAACTTGCCCGTCAGCACGCGAGCGCGACGTTTGTCACACTGGCCGGCGAGGTCGTTTCGGCCGAAGGAACTGCTTCGTTCGGACGTTGCCAGCCGGCCACTGGTTTGATCTCGCGCCGTAGCGAGCTGCGCGAGATTCAGAGCCAGGTCGCGAAGCTGGAAGCCGACATCGCCGAGGCCGCTGCGACGTCCGAACAGTTAACGGCCGAGGGGGTGCACGCGCAGCAAGAAGTTACCGATTGCGCAGCCGCCGCGCAGTGCAGCGCCGCCGAGCAGGCCGACCTTCGCTCCAGGGCCGCCGCCGCGCAGCAACGCGCTGTCCGCCTCAATCAGCAGCTCGCGCGGGTGGAATTGGAAGCCGCCGCCGTCGCTGCTGCAGCCAAAAAAGCCGAAGAAGCTCTGACGCAGGTCGCCGAGCGATTGCAGGGCGCCGCGGCTCGCGTCGCCGAGCTCGAGCGAGACGCCGCCCGTCAGGCCGAGCACGCCAGCCGGCTCGAACAACAACGCGGCGCCGCGGAAATTGCCGCCGTGGCCGCGCAGGTCGAACGGGCCAAGAGTGAAGAGCGGCTCGATAATCTCAGGCTTCGGGCTCGAGGATTGGAACAAGATCAACGCGAGCGATTCAGCGCCGTCGATGGCGTGCGGAACGAGCTCGCGCAATGTCAGGATCGCTACAAACACTCCGAGCGGGCCATCCTGCAGGCGGAATCCGAGGTGGCCGAGCTCTACTTGCAAAAAGAGCGCTGCGCGGAAGAGACCGAGGCGCTGGTGATTCGGCAAGATCGCCAGCGCTCCGTTCGCGGCGCCTTGCTGGCCGACGCGCAGCGCGTGCGGGCCGAGGTCCGCGAGTTGGAAGACCGCATCCACGCCGAAGAACTGGCGGCGCACGAAGTTCGCCACGCCCGCGACGCGTTGGCAGAGCGGCTGCGCGAGGATTACGGCATCGACCTGGCCGCGTTGTCGGCGTCTCCGGCCGCCGATGAAGCTCGCGAGAGGGCCGAGATCGACGGCGAGATCACGGAGTTGCGTCGCAAGATTCAGCAGATTGGCAACGTGAACCTCGAAGCGCTCGAGGAACTGGCCGAGGTCGAAAAGCGGTT
>DASXPZ010000760.1:0-5462 GCA_036493275.1 Pirellulales bacterium | reverse complement strand
GAGCTCCGCGTAACTGAAGGTTTGATTTTCGTACTCCAGCGCCGTGGCGTGGGGAGTTCGCGCGGCCTGCGCCGAGATCAGCTCATGAATGCAGACATCCTGCGGAAAGGGGGCGTCGGTGTCGTTCCACGCTGCCAGTTGGCCGAGAGCGGCCTGCGGATCGACAAGCGGCAGCCGTTGCACCGACGTGTCGCGGCCGGCGATGATTCCGCGCAGCAGCAGTTCGTACGAGGCCAACATTCGCTCGATCGTGTCGGGCTCGAACAGGTCGGTGTTGTAGACGAGCGACAGATCCAACCGATCGGCGTGCTCGTCCACGTTCAGCGTCAGGTCGAAGTTCGAGATCGGAGCATGGTCGAAGCTGACGTCCGAGATCGAGAGACCCGCCACGTCGCGAGAACGCAGCGGAATGTTTTGCAGCACGAACATCACCTGCACCAGCGGCGTGCGGCTGGTGTCTCGACTGGGATGCAGATGCTCGACCAGATGCTCGAAGGGGAGATCTTGATGGGCGAAGGCCGAGAGCGTTGTTTCGCGCAATTGGGCCAGCAGCCCGCGGAACGAGGGATTACCTTCCAAACGGCCGCGAATCACGAGCGTGTTGACGAAAAAGCCGATTAATGGCTCCAGTTCGGGGCGCGAACGGTTGGCGATGGGCGTGCCAACGCAAACATCCTTTTGCCGGCTATAGCGCGCGAGCAGAATCTGAAACGCGGCCAGCAGCGTCATGAAGAGGGTGGCCCCTTCTTCGCCGGCCAGCCGACGCAATTCTGTCGTCAAGGCGCCATCGAGCCGCAGACGGCGAACGTCGCCGTGAAAACCTTGTATAGTTGGTCGCGGATGGTCGAGCGGAAGCTCAATCGCCTCGGGAGCCCCAGCCAATTGGCGCGACCAATAATTGAGCAGGCGTTCGACCGCGGGACCGCGCAGTTGCTCGCGCTGCCAGGCGGCAAAGTCGGCGTATTGAATCGAGAGCGGGGCCATGCGCGGCGGACGGCCGGCGAGGATCGCGGCGTAATGATCGGCTACCTCGTCACGCAAGACAGCCATCGACCAGCCATCGCACACGATGTGGTGGATGGTCAAGAACAGCACATGTTCGTCGTTCGTCAAACGTACCAGAGTCGCCCTCAGCAATGGTCCGGTCGACAGATCGAATGGAACAATCGCTTCGGCGGCGGCCAATTGTTGAATTCGCGATTCGCGTTCCGCGACGGGCCAACTCTGGGCGGCGATCTGCACCAGCCGCACGCGGGTCGTCGGAGTGATGGCCTGTTCCGCGCGTCCATCGACGGAATGGAACGTGGTCCGCAGGGCTTCGTGCCGATCGACCACAACTTGCAATGCCTGTTCCAGCACGGCGGCGTCAAGCAGCCCGCGCAAACGAACGGCCGTGGCGACGTTATAGGCGGCGCTGCCCGGATCGAGTTGATCGAGAAACCACAGCCGCTGCTGGGCGAACGACAAAGGCGCTGAGCCCGCGGCAACTCGTGGCTCGATGGCACGATGGCGCCGCGCGGCCGCGTCGGAGGCGCGCAACCGCTCGAACAGCGCGCGCTTGGCCGGCGAAAGTCGTTCGATCCGTTCGCTCGATGTCTGATGCGACACGCCACACCTATTCATGATCGTGCGTTAATATTGCATTTTTGAAGCGCGTGCGTTCGGTTCACGAACGGTGCGCTTCGCGTTCGGCGGTTCCGCTTGCCTCACCGACCGAGATAATAATTTGCTTGCCGCTCGGGGCGCTATTATGGCGTCCGCTCGACGCCGCTTCAGGCTTTGACGATGCGCGCTGAGGCGCCACCGGGACGTCGTAACGCGAAACGTCGGCATGTCGCCGCGCGGAAGAGTCTTCGCCCAGCATCGCCCTTGCTTCCGCATCGGACATGTTGTCGAGCCTGTCGAGCAACTCGCGCTCGGCGTCGGCGTCGGCGGTCTGTTGCGCGGCGCGGCGACTATCGATTATTTCGGCCAAGGCAGCGATCGTCGGGCGGTCGAACAACTCTCCGAGAGGAACCTCGACGCCGAAGCGCGGGGCCAATCGACTGACCAATTGCGTGGCCATCAGGCTGTGTCCGCCAAGATCGAAGAAGTTATCGAATACGCCGCAGCGTTCGAGACCCAACACTTCGGACCACGTCTCGGCCAACAGCCGCTCAGTCTCGGTGCGCGGGGCGACGTATTCTGCCGTTTCGACCGCGTTCTGTTCCGGCCCCAGCGGAGCTTGCCAGGCGTGCAGCGGGCTCAATTCGCCGGCCAGAAATTGCGCCCGGCAGGCGTGACGCTGAATTTTGCCGCTCGTCGTTTTCGGCACGCTGCCGCCGCGAACCAGCGCCACGCCATCGAGCACGACGTCATGCTCGGCGAGCACCGCCGCGCGAATGCCGCGCGAGATCTCTTCGAGATCGAATTTCTTCGGCCGGGCGACTTCTTGAATGATGATCACCCGTTCGCGCCCGCCAAGCTCGACCGAAAAGGCGGCGTTGCCGTGCGGCTTGAGGGCCTCGTGCGATTCCTCGGCCGTGTGCTCGATGTCCTGCGGATGATGATTCTTGCCACGAACGATAATCAAATCTTTCAGCCGGCCGGAAATGAACAGCTCTCCCTGATCCAGGAAGCCGAGATCTCCGGTCCGCAAAAACGGGCCCTGTCCGCACGAGGTGCGTGCCTGAAAGGTCTGTTCACTCTGCTCGGGTCGCCCCCAATAACCGGCGGCGACATGCGGCCCGGAGACCCAGATCTCGCCAATTTGACCGGGGAACAGCGGCTCGAGCGTTTGCGGATCGACGATCACGATCTCCTGCTCCGCTACCCCGAAACCGCAACCGACGAGCGCCAGCGCGTGCTCTTGACCCGAGGCGACTGGCGCCGCCCTGTTTTGCGCAAGCTGCGCGGCGTCGAAATGCCGTAGCGTCGGCCCGGCGCCGCGCAGACCGTTGGTGACGCGAAGGGTCGTCTCGGCCATGCCGTAGCAGGGCATGAACATCTCGCGCCGAACGCCGCACGGCGCGAACGCCTCGACGAAGCGATTGATCGTTTCGATGCGGACCGTTTCAGCGCCCGACAGAATGAGTCGTAACGACGAGAGGTCGAGCGTGGCGCGTTCGGCCGGAGTCGTCTTGCGAACGCAGAGGTCGTAGGCAAAGTCCGGCGCGGCGATCGTCGTCGCGCGGTAGCGCTCAATCGCCCGCAGCCAACGGAGCGGATGCTGAAAGAAGGCCAACGGCGCCATGAGCACATTATGGCGGCCGCTGTACCAGCATTGAAAGATGCCGCCGATCAAGCCCATGTCGTGATAAGCCGGCAGCCAGGTGCAGGCGACGGCGTCGTCGATGTCGATCGTCCGTTCCATCTGGTCCATATTCGACAGCAGATTGCCATGCCGGACCATTACTCCCTTGGGGGCGCCGGTGGAGCCGGAGGTGTATTGCAAGAAGGCCAGCGTGTCGCGATCGATCGCCGGCTCGCGCCACTGGTCGGCCATGGCGAGCTCGACCTTGTCGCTGGAGACCAGCGTTTTCAGCGCGGGAAGTTGGCCTAATAACGAACCGGCCCAGGCCAAATCGGACGCGGCGCCCAACAGCACCTTCGCGCAGGCGTCAGTGACGATGGCTTCCAGTCGCGGCAAGGTACGCGCGGTGCGGACCGGGTCGGGCGGAAAGACCGGCACAGCGACGACGCCGGCGTACAAACAACCCGCCAACGCCGCGACGTATTCCAATCCCGCGTCGTACATCAACAGCGCGCGGTCCCCCGGCGCGGCCACCTGTTGCAGATGGGCGGCAATGGCGCGGGCCTGCCGATCGAGTTCGCCGTAGGTCGCAGCGCGCGTTTCTTCTTCGCCATCGAGCAGGAAGGTGAACGCCATGCGATCCGGCTGCCCAGCGGCGCGACCGCGGTAGACGTCGACCAGCGTGCGCGCCTGCCGGCCGGCCGATCCTGCCCCTTGCGGTGGAAATAGCGAAACGACGTTTTTCATGTGCGTCCCCGACAGTGCGTCTTGCCTCGTCAAAGTCCGATACATTGAAGCCCCAATCACCAAAAACAATCAACCTTCGTGGCGCAGCGCGACGGTCGGCAGCAGTCGCGTGGCCCGGATGGCTGGGTAAATCGCCCCAAATAGACCAATCAACATCGCAATCTCAAAACCTTGCACAATCACCGCCGGCGATACCCGACTGCTGATCAAACCATTCGTCGCCGGCGCGCGACTTAGGGCAAAAGTCATAAGCAGGGCAAGCAGCGTGCCAAACACGGACCCGGCGACGCAGAGGATTCCCGATTCGAGCAGAATCATGCGAAAAATACGGCTCTTGCGCCAGCCAATCGCTCGCAGCACGCCGATTTCGCTGGTCCGCTCGAAGACCGAAACGATCATCGTATTGAGCATGCCGATGGCGCCGACGATCAGGGCGATGGCGGACGTGCTCCAGGCCATAGCCTTCGCGCCCTGAATTTTGGGGTCGCTGGCGACGTAGAGCTTGGTCGCCAGCGCGGTGATCCCCAGATGGAGTCCGTTCAACTCATCGACGACTTTTTTCACGGCCTCGTCGGTGGTCGGATGTTGAACGGTCACGTTGAAGATGTTGACTAGTCCCTGTTGTCCCAACATCCGTTGTAGCTCGCGGAGCGGCAGGATGATCGCGCCGTTTTCGAACGTGCTTTCGCCGTTGTAAACGCCCACGATCCGGCAGTCTTCGCCTTCGTAGATTTCGATGGTGTCGTCGACGTTTTTCCCCAGGTTCGCGGCGAGCATCTGGCCCACCATCACGGCCTTGTGGTCCTGCGCGGTCGGCGCGCGACCCGCGACCAGGTGTAAATCCACTAGTGATTTGCTATCCGGATCGAGCCCTTGCAGGACGACGGGCGTGGTCGGCAGTTCGGGGAGAGCCACGGTGTCGAACAGCACCGGTTCAACTTTGTCGACGCCGGAGACGGCGGCAATTTTCGGCCCTAGAGACTCATCCAGCTCGCTCGCCATGCGATCGGCGGAGCGGGCGCGAGACACGATAATATCCGCGTCATGCCCCTCGAAAAGCTTGAGAAAAGACTGCTCGAAGCCGTCCGCGATCCCCACCAGCGCCACCACGGCCGAGACGGCCACGGCCATGCCGCAGATCGTGAGGGCCGAACGAACTCGGCGCCGAGTGATGTTTCGATACACCAGGGTGAATAGTCGCATGGCAGTCGTAATGGTGAGCTCGCGGCCCGACGGCGTGAAGACACGCTTCGCAGGGCCGGTGTGTTCCGGCGACTCGATCGCCTGAGCTGCTTAGCGCAGGAACGACGAGTCTGCATACGCAATTTTGCGTTCAACTTGCGGCAGACGATACCGAGTCCCTACCCGGCAATGTCTTCGCATTCAACGCAAAATACCTAGACTCTCATAGTCGCTATCGGACACATCGGGCTGCCTCCATGCACCAAACCACGCGCGCCGGCCCCAGACATTGCCCCAGGCG
>DASXPZ010000759.1:0-6442 GCA_036493275.1 Pirellulales bacterium | reverse complement strand
CAACTGACGGCATTCGTCGGGCTCATAGCGCGGCTTGCCGAGCTCGTAACGGACGTACTCCAGCCGGAGCGTCTTGTCATAGCTCTCGATCGGAAAGATCTCGCGCAGCACCCCCTCCAACCCTTCGTCCTTGCGATGATCCGGCGCGGTCTCAAGCTGCAGGAAGGCCTGGTAGCTGCGCGTCTGGATCTCGGTCAGGTCGGGGATGGCGTGGTGTTCATGGAGCGTGCCGAAGCGGCGGACTTCTTTGGGTCGGAGGCGTCGTTCTGCCGATGTGGCCATGCGAAATCGAGCTCCTACGTAATCAGGCAAGACACTGGTCGGCGCGTGGCCCGCGCGGGCGTGTGCGCTTGGCGGGTCAAGCGCGCGACGCAACTCCATCGGGCCCGAAGGCATCGAACCAATGTCCGCCAGCGGAATGGTGACGGAAACAAGATCAAGCTAATGCGGCCTGTGCGCAGCGGCTCGCGTCGGTGCGGCCGCGCGCGCTGGCTTCTCCCGTGGTCAGTGAAAAAATCGCTACTTGATCGCGACTTTCGCTCCAACTGCTTCGAGCTCCTTCTTCAGCTTTTCGGCGTCTTCCTTGGAGACTCCTTCCTTGATCTTGCTGGGGGCGCTTTCGACCAAATCCTTGGCCTCTTTCAAACCAAGGCCCGTCGATGCGCGAACGACCTTGATCACGTCGAGCTTCTTCTCGCCGAAGCTCTCCAGCATCACATTGAATTCAGTCTGCACTTCGGCAACAGCGGCGGGGCCCGCGGCGGGACCGGCCATCATCACCGCGCCGCCAGCGGCCGGCTTGATGCCATGCACGTTTTCCAGGTAATCGCTCAGCTCCTTCGCTTGCTTCAGCGTCAGGCCGATAATCTTTTCGCCCAGATCCTTGGTGGTCTGCGCGTATTCGATGGTTGCTGCTTCGCTCATGGGTCCTGCTTTCCTTTCACTGGGGGCTTTGCCGGTGGCCGACATCGGGAATTCCGGCTAAGCCGTCTTCAAAATTGGGGTGTAAACGTTGTCCTGTTCCGTGAGAACGACGCGCTGGTTTCTGGGCGTCGCTAACTGTTCTGCCTTGACTTCAACTTCCCGTCTGCGGGAATCTTGTATGGGATTAACCGGGGCTCGCTTCCGCGGCCGGCGCCTCGCCCGTTGCGGCCGGCGCCTCGCCCGCTACCTCGGCGGCCGGCTCGGCTTCGCCCTCGTCGCCTTCCGATTTCTGCTTGATCTGGCTGGCCAGCGCGCTCCCCATGCTGGTCAATTGGCCGACCAGGGTCGCGCCTGGAGAGAGAATCTGACCGAGTAGCAGGCTCAATTGCTCCTGGCGACTGGGCCACTTGCTGACCTGCTTGACTTCCTCCGCGCCCAGCCTGGCGCCGTCCATCACGCCCCCCTTGGGAGTGAACGCGGCGAACTGCTTCTCTTCCGAGAGCCGGATGACCTCCTTGGCTAGCGAGACGACGTCGTCGCCTCCCCAGACCACGGCCAGCGAGCCTTCGAGCGATTCGAAGGCGGCGGCCAGGGGCGTCCCCTCCGCCGCGCGACGGCCCATGCTGTTCTTGATCATTACCATCTTGATGTTCTTGCCGCGCAGTTCCTTGCGGAGCGCGCTATTGGCGTTGGCGCTCAGACCGGTCAGCGAAACCAGCAGGGCGTCGCTCACTCCCTCCCAGCGCTGCTTCAGGTCGTCGGACAACAGGCTTTTGACGTATTTGCTCATGATTCACCACGTGGTTCGCGATCGGCGTCGCCGAGAGGGCGTCGCCGCTTGATTGATTGTTAAGTTGTTGCGTTTGTTGTGCGCCGCGACGGCTGCTGACCGTGCTCAAAACCGCGCTACGAGGCCAACCGGATTCCGGGGCTCATCGTGGCGCTGATCGTGATTCCCTTGACGTAGTTCCCCTTGACGCCCGACGGCTTCATGTTCAGGATCAGGTTAATGAAGGCCTGAATGTTTTCGGTCAATTGCGCGACGTCAAAGCTCAGCTTGCCGACAACGGCATGGACGATGCCGCCGGCGTCGTTGCGGAACTCGACCTTGCCCGCCTTGTACTCACGAACCGTCTTGGCAATTTCCTGGGTGACCGTGCCGGCTCGCGGCGAAGGCATCAGCCCGCGCGGACCGAGCACTTTACCGAGCGGACCGACCAGGCCCATCATGTCTGGGGCGGCGATGCAGACGTCGAAGTCAGTCCAGCCATCCTTGATTTTCTTGGAGAGCTCTTCGGCTCCCACTTCGACGGCGCCGGCCGTCTTGGCTTGCTCGGCCAGGTCTCCCTTGGCGAAGACCACGACGCGGAGCGACTTGCCGATGCCGTGCGGTAACACGACCGAACCGCGGACCAGTTGATCCGCTTGCTTGGCGTCGATCCCCAGGCGAATGGCGATCTCGACCGATTGATCGAACTTGGTGGCGCCGAAGCTCTTGAGCATCGGCACCGCTTCGGTCAAAGAAACCAGTGTCTCGCCCGGCGCCTTGGCCAGGGCCGCCTTCATGCGTTTGCTTTGTTTTGGCATTGTCGAAATAGGCTTGTCGAAAAATAGGGCGATGGTTCGCCGCTGGGGTTGGGTGTAGCGGCGGGTTATTGAACGCGTGCTTGGTCTGGGTTGATCGAATACGTGGCGGGAGGGTTGAATCGCCGCGTTACTTTTCAATCGTGATCCCCATGCTGCGGGCGGTGCCTTCCACCATGCGCATGGCGTGCTCGACGTCGCGGGCGTTGAGGTCGTTCCACTTCATCTTGACGATGTCCTCGACCTGCTTCGCCGTCACCTTGCCGACCTTCTCCTTGTTCGGGACGGCGGCGCCCTTGGCGATGCTGGCGGCCTGCTTGAGCAGCGCCGCGGCCGGCGGACTCTTCAGGACGAACTCGAAACTGCGATCGTTGTAGACGCTGACGACGACCGGAATGGGCATCCCCCCCGCGTCGCGCGTCTTCTCGTTGAACTGCATCACGAACTGGCCAAGGTTGACGCCGAAGCGCCCCAGCGACGTGCCCACCGGCGGCGCCGGAGTGGCCTGACCACCCGGCACCTGAAACTTGACTTGCGCTACCAACTGCTTGGCCATGACAACTCTGCCTGTCTGTCTTTATGAATGGACTTTATTTGGAAGTTGATCGAGACCGCGCTCTGGCGGGCTAGATCGACTCAATCTGCCAATACTCCAACTCGACCGGCGTCGACCGGCCGAAAATGTTGATCATTACCGTGACGCGACCGTTCGATTGATCGATGCTGTCGACGTCCCCTTCGAAATTCTCGAACGTCCCCTCGGTAATCTTCACGCGGTCGCTCGGCTTGAACTTGATCTTCAGCGGCGCCTGTTCCGTGGCCGCCTCTTCCTTGTTGGTAATGATCCGGTTCACTTCGGACGACAACATTGGGCTTGGCTTACCGCCCGAACCGGTGAAGTCGCCGATGCCCGGCGTTTCGCGCACCAGGAACCAGGTGTCTTCGTTCAGCTCCATGTTGACCATGATGTAGCCCGGGTAGAGCTTTCGCTTGACGACTCGCTTCTTACCGGCTTTGAACTCCGAGACCATTTCGATCGGCACGATGATGTCGCCGAAGAAGTCAAGCAGACCGGCAATCTTGACCCGGCGCAGTAGCGCGTCGCGGATCGAATCTTCGCGATTGCTCTGCACCTTGAGGATGTACCAGTTGCGTTCGCCCGTCGGCTCCGGCGCGGGAGGGGCTCCTCCGGCGGCGGGACTGGCGGCGGCAACCTCATCGATCGGCTCCGCGTCGGCCGAGCTATCGTCGTCCGACTCGCCGTCCATCTTGGGCGCTTCGCCCGTTCCTACCGGATCGCGATACGACATCGGCCCGACGGGCGCCCCTTCAGCCGGCGCGGCGCCATTGGTCGAGCCTTCTACCGGCGCGCTGCCTTCGCCCGAGAGCGCAGCAGGGTCGGCCGCCTGCGGATTCGCGGCTTTCGGCTCGTCAGTCGGCTGATTCGTCTCGTCTGTCACGACCACGTTCCCCACGGAAATGCGATCCCCACGGATACTTTTCGTATTCACTCGCCGCCGGAGCACTGGCTCCCCGGCAAACTCAACCCCCGGCGTCAGCGGCCGGCGCGACCTTGAGCACTCCCAGCCCCTTGAGGAGGAATTGCCAGACCACGTCGTAACCGAACAGCAAAAACGCCAGGCCAAAGATGGTGATCATTACCACGATGGCACTGCGATACAGCTCAACCTTGCCTGGCCAGGAAACCTTGTTCATCTCCGCTTCGACGGAGATCAAAAAGTCGGCGAATTGCGGGATATTCATCGCGCGAAACGCCAGCCAAAAACCGGAAAGCACCACCGCCAGCGGAACCATGAATTGGCCAAAACGGTTAACCGAGTCATAGAGCGCCGTGTCCGCCGCGGCGCCCCCCTCCGTTTCGCTCAACAACAAATCCGTGAACGGCAGCACCTTGCCGGTCATGTAATTCAACAGCGACCAGCCCGCCAGCAAGACAACCACCGCCAGGACGATAAACGTCGCCTGTCGGGCAATCCTCCCCTGGCTGCGCTTGTAAAAGCCCAGGCTGAACAATATCCGCCAGAAGGTCGCGGACTGCGTGCTTGCCTCTTTCGCCATGGACAAATTCCCCAAACGCGGCGGATCTCCGCCGTCGAGCCTCGTGCTCCAGCGACGCCATCGGGCCGCGTTGGCGTCACTCGCGGACGCGTAAACGCCGGCCAGCCTGTCGCGCGGCCCCTTGCCGCCAGAATGCACTCGTGACCTGTAAGCCCTCTCGACGCAACCTACTTTTCGATCTCACGCACTTTCGCTTCGCAGCTTCCTCTGCTCGCTGCCTAGCAACGCGGCGGAAGGCCTCGCCGGTTCTGCGATCCCCACTGTCGCGGGCATGCGGCAAAACCTTCCGTCGTCCGAAATTATGGCAGGGGCGGCGGGAATCGAACTCGCAACCTCTGGTTTTGGAGACCAGCGCTCTGCCAGTTGAGCTACGCCCCTCTGCGATCCTTTGGAATGAACTCAATTCCGCACTGAACCCAACCCAAACCGAATCACAAGGGCTTTCTGCCGTGCCCTTACTCGAGAATCTTGGTAACGACGCCGGAACCGACCGTCTTGCCACCCTCGCGAATGGCGAAGCGGACGCCGTCATCCATGGCGATCGGGCAGTGGAGCTCGATGCTCAACCGCGCGTTGTCGCCAGGCATGCACATTTCGGCTCCGCCCATCAAGTTGGCCGAGCCCGTCACGTCGGTGGTCCGGAAGTAGAACTGCGGACGATAGCCGGTGAAGAACGGCGTGTGCCGGCCACCTTCTTCCTTCGACAGCACGTAAACTTCGGCCTCAAACTTGGTGTGGGGCGTGATCGAACCGGGCTTGGCCAACACCTGGCCGCGCTCGATGTCGTCGCGCTTGATACCACGCAATAGGCAGCCGACGTTGTCGCCAGCCTGTCCCTTGTCGAGGGTCTTGTTGAACATTTCAACGCCAGTGACGATCGTCTTGCGAGGATCCTTCACCAGGCCGACGACTTCGATTTCGTCGCCGACGTTCACCACGCCGCGCTCGATTCGACCGGTGGCCACAGTACCGCGACCTTCGATCGAGAAGACGTCTTCGACCGCCATCAGGAACGGCTTATCGACCTCGCGCGGCGGCTCCGGAATGTAGGCGTCGACAGCCGCCAGTAGCTCGGCGATGCAGGCGTTGGCCTTCTCGTCCTTCGGGTTGTCGTAGGCCGGACGAGCGGCGCCGCGAATGATCGGGATTTCATCGCCGGGGAAGCCGTAGTGCGTGAGCAACTCGCGGAGCTCCATCTCGACTAGCTCGAGCAACTCCGGATCGTCGACCAGATCGCACTTATTCAAAAACACAACCAACGCCGGCACGCCGACCTGGCGGGCCAACAGGATGTGCTCGCGCGTCTGCGGCATTGGGCCGTCGGCGGCCGAGACGACCAGAATCGCGCCGTCCATCTGGGCGGCGCCGGTGATCATGTTCTTGATAAAGTCCGCGTGGCCCGGACAGTCGATGTGGGCGTAGTGACGCTTTTCGGTCTCGTACTCGACGTGGCTGACCGAGATCGTCACGGTCTTCGTCTCGTCGCGGACGGTGCCGCCCTTGGCGATTTCGGAATAGGCCTTGAAGTGGGCCAACCCCTTGCCGGCTTGCACCGCCAACAAGGCGCCGGTCAGCGTCGTCTTGCCGTGATCAATGTGGCCGATGGTGCCGACGTTGACGTGAGGCTTCTTCCGTTCAAAGTTTGCTTTGGCCATGCTATCTCCTCGATCTCCCTTATCTGGGCTAGGCCTGGGCTACTAAATACCCGGGCGACTGCCTGAGCCTGTCGTGCGTTGCTAAAGTCATCCGAAAAATACAAGCGCCGCGTCCGGAGTTTGTCCGCGAGACTCTCGCCCGCGGCTCCTTAGCGACGACTGATTGTCGATCACTCAACTCAAAAAACGTTCACCTGGCC
>DASXPZ010000758.1:0-2747 GCA_036493275.1 Pirellulales bacterium | reverse complement strand
GCGACGTCGGAGAAGACGGAGTTCTGCTCCCGGATGTCGTTCAAGGTCGGATAGGAAAACGCCCGAAACGCCTTCGGGTTCTTTGTGTCCTGCGAAAAGATCTGCACCAACTCGTGCGGTCGGGCGTAACCGGGCGGGGCGAACAACATCGTGTAAACGAGACTAAAGACGGCCGTATTGGCGCCGATGCCGAGCATGAGGACGAGCACGGCCGCGAAGGTGAAGCCCGGCGCCTTGTAGAGTTGCCGGAAGGCGAAGCGAAGATCTTCGATCATCTTGCGAGTGAGATGCGCTCACCGCCGCACTTGGATTCAAACTTCTCCGCAGTCATTGAGACGGCGGGTCTGAGTCCCAATTCGTCTGCTCTTAGTCCTGATTGCATCGCTTCGTTCGGGGTAATAAAAGGGCAAGTATGAACCGCCGCACATTTATTCTCGCCGCGGCCAGTTGGGGAGCAGCGGCCGCATGGGGTTGGTCGGCGCCGCGCCGGTCGAAAATTGCCTGGCGTGAGCGCCGCCACCTTTTTCCGGAAGGCGTTGCTTCCGGCGATCCCGATAGCAATAGCGTTTTGTTTTGGACGCGCTACCCCAGCTCCGGCAAACCAGCGCGCCTGACTCTCGAGGTGGCCGAAGACGAATTGTTTGAGCGCGTGACGGCGAGCGCGCCGGTGACGGTTTCAGCGGAAGCCGATTGGACCCGTCGCGTTCTGGTCGGAGGACTCAAACCCGCGCGGGTTTATTGGTATCGCTTCAGCGACCCCGACGGCAATGGCAGTCGCATCGGCCGCACGATTACTGCGCCGGAGGACGATGATCCGCGCCCGGTGAACTTCGCATTTGTGAGCTGTCAGGATGTCAATGAGGGGAAGCTCAACGCGTATCGCCGCATGATTTACGAAGATGAACGTGCTCCCGCCGCCGAGCAGCTCGATTTCGTCCTGCACCTCGGCGATTTCATCTACGAGGTCGTCGAGTATCCCGACGAGGTGAAGTCACGCTACGACCGCACGATCTATGAGGTGGCGCGGTTTGCTGACGACCACAGCCACAAGGTCGGCAACTTCCACATCCCGCTGAGCGTCGATGGCTACCGCGCCGTCTACAAAGGCTATCTGGCCGATCCCGATCTCCAGGACGCGCGCGCGCGCTGGCCGTTCGTCGCCATCTGGGACAACCACGAATTCTCCTGGCAAGGCTGGCAAAGCATCGTCAAGTCGGGGAAGTTCGAGCGGCCGGGCCAAAGCGTGAAGGTCGCGGCGAATCAGGCCTGGTTCGAATATCTCCCCGCACGTGTCGCTCCGCCGAGCGGGTCGCTCGAGCACTTCGGTCCACCCGCGGTGAAGGACGTTCTCATCGAGAAGTGGGATAGCGATGGCCTGGGGCTGGAACCGAACAACTTGATCGCGATCAATAGTCTCAAGGGCTACCGGACGTTTCGCTACGGCCGGCACCTCGACCTGATCATTACCGACCAGCATAGCTATCGGAGCGCCGACTGCTTCAGCGATCCGTCCCTCGCAAAACTCGGCGGCGACGAGTTCATTGGAATGGCTCCTGAGTCTTTGATGCAGATTCTCGACGGCGGACGTGCCTTCAATGGCGGCAAGCCTCCTGAAGAAGTTCGGTTCAACGATGCGCATGTTCCCAACCCGCAACGCAACGCGCCGCCGCAAACGATTCTCGGCGCGGAGCAGAAGGCCTGGTTCAAGGAAAAGCTCAAGAGCTCAAAAGCGACGTGGAAAATCTGGGCGAACTCGGAGGGCGCGCTCGATGAGCGTGCTGATCCGCAGAACTTGCCGCCCGGCCTAACGAAGGAGTCGTGGCCGAAAGACGGCGGGTACGGCAATTTGGGCAGTAGTGACTACGGCAACGCCTACGCAGAGCGCGCCGAAATCTACCATCTCGTGCGCGACGCGAAGATCACAGGCTTCGCCATCGTCTCGGGCGATCGCCACAGCTTCTGGGCCGGATACGCGACGGCGGAACTTCCGCCCGGCAAATTCGATCCGGTCGGATTGAGTTTCGTCGGCGCGTCGCTCAGCAGTGCCGGCCCCATGGAGGCCAATGAGCACAATCTTCCGAAGGACGCGCCGCTCCGACCGCTCTTTCTCGCCGACAAGCCGGGCGGTGAGAAGCCGGAATGGACCTTCAACATGCTGCTGAAGCACGGCGTCCGTTCCTGCCTGGAATATGCAAAAAACTTCGACCTCAAGCGCGCCCGGTCGCTTTCCAACCCGGATCTGGCTCCACACCTCGAGTTCGTCGATCTGGGAGGTCACGGATATGCGAAGGTCCGATTGTCGCCCGATGCAATGCGCACCGAGTTTGTCTGCATCCCGCGTCCCATTACGCGGAGCGAGAAACTTGACGGCGGGCCAATCAGGTATCGGGTCTTACACACTGCGGCATTGTGGAAGAGCGGAGAGCGCCCACAGCTAAAGACATCGGTTCTCGAAGGCGACGCTGGATTGTCAATTTGACCGCGTAAACGGCAATCAGCCACGTAAGCCGAAGGCTTTTACGTGGCTTCGCCCACGCAGCTTTGGGTAAGGCCGCGTAAAAGGCTTCGCCCACGCGGCTCTGGCGCTAGAAAAAGAACAGATGTTTTACGTGTATGTGTTGCGATCCGAGAGCGATTCCGGCTTCTACATTGGGTATTCGACGGACCTGAAAAGAAGATAGGCGGGGCGCTTCGTTTGCCACGAAATCGCGAGGCCCTTGGAAGTTGATTTATTACGAGGCTTACAC
>DASXPZ010000757.1:0-5058 GCA_036493275.1 Pirellulales bacterium | reverse complement strand
ACTCCGCGGCTCGGCGGGAGCCTCGCCCGCCCAGTACGCACGATAAAGATTCTAGCGCAAGATTACTTCGCCAATTGGTCGAGGTCCAAATTCAACAGCAGCACGTTCACGCGGGGCTCGCCCAACAGGCCGAGCGCGCGCTCCTCGGTGTGCTTGGCCACGAGATCACGCACCACCGATTCTTTCACCTTGCGGAGCCGGGCGACTCGTTTTACTTGATATTCGGCCGCTGCCGGGCTGATATGAGGGTCGAGCCCGCTGCCGCTCGCCGTGACCAGGTCGACCGGAACGGGCTCCGTATTGCCGGGATCGGCCGCTTGCAAGGCCGCTACGCGCTGCCGCACGGCGTCGGCCAGCGCCGGGTTGGTCGGCCCCAGGTTCGATCCGCCGCTCGACGCCCCGTTGTATGGCGACGGCGCCGTGGCCGATGGGCGACTCCAAAAGTATTGCGGTCCGGCGAAGGGCTGCCCGATCAACGAAGAGCCGACGATCTTTCCGTCTTTCTCGATCAGGCTGCCGTTGGCCTGGCTCGGAAAAAAAAGTTGCGCAAGGCCCGTGACGACCGCCGGAAAAATTACGCCGGTGAGGAGCGTCAGCAGAATAAAGATAGCGCACGCGGCGCGGAGTTGAGCGAACATCGGAGTGCTTTCTTTTTAGTTGAAGAAGATAATGAGGTTTAGCTCGTCAGCGGGCTTTGGCCGGCCAGGTTCACCGCCACCAGCAGCATGTCGATCAGTTTGATGCCGATGAACGGCACGATCAGCCCTCCGAGTCCATAGATCAGCAAGTTGTCTCGCAACAGCGTCGAGGCGTCGACGGCGCGTTGCCGCACGCCGCGCAGCGCCAGCGGAATCAGCAGCACGATAATCAGCGCGTTGAAAATCACGGCCGACAAGATCGCGCTGTCGGGTGTCGCCAGCCGCATCACGTTCAACCGATCGAGGATCGGATACGTTCCCATGAACGCGGCCGGGATGATGGCAAAGTATTTGGCCACGTCGTTGGCGATGCTGAACGTGGTGAGCGAGCCGCGGGTCATCAGCAATTGCTTGCCGATCTGCACGATCTCGAGCAGCTTCGTGGGGTTGCTGTCGAGGTCGACCATGTTGCCGGCTTCCTTGGCGGCTTGCGTGCCGCTGTTCATGGCCACGGCGACGTCGGCCTGGGCGAGCGCGGGAGAGTCGTTCGTGCCGTCGCCGGTCATGGCGACCAGGCGGCCGCCGGCCTGATAATCGCGGATCAATTGCAACTTTGTTTCAGGCGTCGCCTGGGCCAGGAAGTCGTCGACTCCCGCCTCGGCGGCGATGGCGGCGGCGGTCAGCGGATTATCGCCGGTGATCATCACCGTCTTGATCCCCATTTGGCGCAGTTCGGCAAAACGTTCACGGATCCCGCCTTTGACGATGTCTTTGAGATAGATCACGCCCAGGGCGCGATTGCCGTCGGCCACCACCAGCGGTGTTCCGCCCTGCTTGGCGATATTGTCCACTCTCTGGCGGAGCGAATCGGGAATGGCGCCGCCGCGCTCTCGAACGTAGGCCTCGATGGCGTCGGCGGCGCCCTTGCGGAGGCGTCTGCCGTCGAGATCGACGCCGCTGATTCTTGTCTGGGCCGAGAACGGAATGAAAGCGGCGTCGACTTCTCGAAGTTCACGGCCACGCAGGCCATATTTTTCTTTGGCCAAGACAACGATGCTTCGTCCCTCAGGCGTTTCGTCCGCCAGCGAGGCAAGCTGTGAAGCGTCGACGAGCGCCGAAAGCTCGACGCCCTCGGCCGCCAGAAACTCTACAGCCTGGCGATTGCCGAGCGTGATCGTGCCGGTTTTGTCGAGCAGCAACACGTCGACGTCGCCTGCCGCTTCGACCGCGCGACCGCTGGTGGCGATCACGTTCGCCTGGATCATCCGATCCATACCGGCAATGCCGATCGAAGAGAGCAAGCCGCCGATCGTGGTCGGAATCAAACAGACCAACAGCGCCACGAGCACCGTGACCGTGACGGGCGAGCCCTGCCCGGCCGCAGCCACGCTGTAAATCGAAAATGGAAGGAGCGTCACGCAGGCCAGCAGAAAAACGATCGTCAGCGCGGCCAGCAGAATATCGAGGGCGATCTCGTTGGGCGTTTTCTGACGCCGGGCGCCTTCGATCAGCGAGATCATGCGATCCAAGAAGGCCTCGCCCGGATCGACGCCGACCCGAATAATCAGCCAATCCGACAAGACGCGCGTGCCGCCGGTGACGCTGCTCCGATCGCCGCCGCTTTCGCGGATGACCGGGGCGCTTTCGCCGGTGATGGCGCTTTCGTCGACCGAAGCGATCCCTTCGACCACTTCGCCGTCGGCCGGAATCGGGTCGCCCGCTTCGCAGAAGATGACGTCTCCTTTGCGGAGCGTGGTGGCCGAAACGGGAGTCTGCCGCGCGTCGCGGCGCGGATCGCTCAGCTTTTTGGCGGTGACGTCCTGGCGGGCCCGGCGCAGGGCGTCCGCCTGCGCTTTGCCGCGCCCTTCGGCCATCGCTTCGGCAAAGTTGGCGAACAGCACAGTGAACCACAGCCAGAGCGAGATGCCTAAGATAAACGAGGGACTCTCAGTCGAGCTTCCCAGCAACGCCTGAAGGCCCAGCGCCGTGGTCAGCACGCTGCCGACCAGCACGGTGAACATCACCGGGTTGCGCAACTGGCGGCGCGGATCGAGTTTGAACACGGCGTCGATGATCGCCCGCCGCACAATCGGCGGATCGAACAGCGGACGCGCTTGAATATTTTTAGACATAGTCTTTTATTTCCTGAATCAGCCCTGGAGCATTTGCAATTGTTCGACGATCGGCCCCAGCGCGAGCGCCGGGATGAACGTCAGCGCGCCAACCAGCACCACGATGCTGGCCAGCATGATGACAAACAGCGGTCGATGCGTCGGCAATGTGCCGGCGCTAACGGGCGTGTACTTTTTGGCCGCCAAAGAACCGGCGATCGCCAACATCGGAATCGCCAACCAGTAGCGGGCGATCAGCATCACGATCCCCAGCGCCGTGTTGTAGAACGGTGTGTTCGCGCTCAATCCGCCAAAGGCGCTGCCGTTGTTGTTGCCGGCGGACGAGAAGGCGTAGAGGACTTCGCTAAATCCGTGCGCGCCGTGATTGGCCATCGACTTCACTCCGTCGGGCAGGACCACCGCGACGGCCGTGCCGAGGAGCACGATCATGGGAGGAAACAAGATCACGAGCGAAGCCATCTTCATTTCGTAGGCTTCGATTTTCTTGCCCAGGTATTCCGGCGTGCGGCCGACCATCAGCCCGGCGACGAACACGGTGATGATCGCAAAGGCGAGCATGCCGTAGAGTCCGCTGCCGACGCCGCCGAAGACGACCTCGCCCAACTGGATGAGCACCATTGGGACGAGGCCGCCTAGCGGAGTAAACGAGTCATGCATCGAGTTCACGCTGCCGTTCGATGCGGCAGTCGTGGCCGAGGCCCAGAGGACCGAATTCGGAACGCCGAAGCGGGTTTCTTTTCCCTCCATGTTGCCGCCGTCTTGCAGCGGGGTTGAATGTTGCTCAACGCCGGCTGCGGTCAGCGCAGGATTGCCGCGCTGTTCCATCCATCCGCAAACGACCACCAAGGGGATGAAGATCACCAGCATGGCGGCCAGCAAGGCCCAGCCTTGCCGCGTGTCGTTGATCATGACGCCGAGGGTGTAGCAGAGGGCCGCGCTGATCACCAGAATCGAAAGCAGCTCCAGCAAATTGGCCAGCGGCGTTGGGTTTTCGTACGGGTGGGCTGAGTTGACGTTGAAGAATCCGCCGCCGTTCGTGCCCAATTGCTTGATGGCAATCTGCGAGGCGGCCGGGCCTTGCGGCAATGTTTGCTCGGTGACCGGCTTTCCTTCGGCGTCGGTCGTCGCTTCCACCAGTTGGGCGGTGTGATACGGCGAAAAATTCTGCACGACACCTTGCGAGACGAGCGCCAAGGCCAGCACTAGCGAAAGCGGCAGCAGAATGTAAAGCGTGCTGCGGGTCAGATCGACCCAAAAATTGCCGATCGGCGCGAGCGCCGTCGCCGCGGTCGCGTCTCGACTACTGGTGGCGGCCGGGCGGCGGCGAAAACCGCGCACCAGCGCCACGAGCACCGCCAGGCCGGCGGCGGCCGAAACGAAGTTTTGCACCGTCAGGGCGACGGCCTGCGTCAGGTAGCTCATCGTCGATTCGCCGCCGTAACCCTGCCAGTTGGTGTTCGTGGCAAAGCTGACGGCCGTGTTGAACGACGAATCGGGCGTCACCGCGCCAAAGTTCTGCGGGTTGAGTGGCAGCCACTGTTGCGTCCGCTGCACGCCGTAGACGACGGCAAAGCCGAGGAAGTTGAAAAGCAGCATGGCGGCGGCGTACGTCTTCCAATTCATCTCGTCCTCGGCGCGGACGCCGGCGACGCGATAAATCAGGCGCTCCAGCGGTCCGAGCACGCGGTCTAGCCCGCAGGGGAGGCCGTCGAAGACACGGGCCATGTACTGCCCGAGTGGCTTGACCAGCAGGACAAGCAGCGCCAGGTAAAGGCTGATTTGGATCCAAGCGTTGGTGGTCATGAGAACCATTCCGGTTTCAAGAGGGCGACAGTCAGATAGCAAAACAGGAGCGCGGAAATCACCGCGCCAATCGCATACAAAGTCGTCATTGTTTTGGGTGCGCGCTTCCGCGCGCGATTGGGGTACTGTGGATGTGATTAAGCTGCAGCCTCTGAATCAACTCCTAACCTTCTCGCACAACTTGACGAGCCCCCAGCAGAGGACGAAGAACGTCGCGCCTGTGGCGAGAAAAGTAATGTCCATTGAAATCGCATCTCCTTTGAAAATGGCCTCTTGTTTTGAGGAGCTCAGAGTACCCTATCGGCCTCTTGTTCCCCTCCACATCATTCAAGCAGAGAACACATTAAAGGAGTGTCAAATCGGACGGCCGGCGCATTAAGACTTCATCAAGAAGTGGCCAAACCAGGGGGCCGAGAAATCGGTTGGCGCAGTTTGCAGCGGCCCGGCAGTTCGGTAGTCTGGGAGGGCCGAGGCTCCTGCCGAGC
>DASXPZ010000756.1:0-14554 GCA_036493275.1 Pirellulales bacterium | reverse complement strand
GCGATTGGCCTGGAAGAGCACTGGCGCGATTCTCGCATCAACGCCGCGCGTAAAGGAGAAGATCGCGTTGAGCTAACCACGCTGAATGTCACACGGCTGCGGATCGATTGTCCGTGGCCAAAGCCGCCCACTGCCGAGGTTACCGTTGCGGTCGACGGGCAAACCGTGAAGCTTGAAGCCGGCGCGTGGCAAGTCGGAGTCGTGCTTGAAAAAGAAGGCAAGACCTGGCGCCAAGGAGCTGACGCCGATGAACCTCCGACAAAACTTGCCAAAACGCCCGGTTTGCAAGGCCCGATCGACGATGCGTTCGTCGAGCCGTTCCTGGTCGTTCGCCCAACGGGCAAGTCGCCCCACCCGGCGGTCGAGCGCTGGGTGGCCTCCGAGCAAGCCCGCTTCAAGGAGCGTTGGCGATTACTGTTTCGCGGCGAGATCTTAGAGGTCGACGATCGTGACGTGACCGACGAGCAATTGTCCAAATACAATATTTTGATTTGGGGTGATCCCGCGTCGAACAAACTGCTCGGGCGAATGGCGAACAAGCTTCCGATCGCGTGGGACACCCAGCGAATTCGCGTTGGCGACAATTCTTGGCCGGCCGATTCGCACGCCTTGGCGATGGTCTATCCCAATCCGCTCCCCGCGGGGGTAGGGCGTTACGTGGTCCTCAACAGCGGGATGACGTTCCGCGAGGCGGACGACCGGACCAACTCGCTCCAGAACCCAAAGCTGCCCGATTGGGCCGTCTTCGACCTGGCCACGCCTCCGAATTCCCAAGCGGCGGGCAGGGTGGCCGACGCCGGGTTTTTTGATGAAGACTGGAAATATCAATCCGCGCGAACCATTCCCGGCGCCCCGACAAAGTGAATCGCCGGTTCGCGCCGCAGTGGATTCCCAGCCCCGCTGCGGTAGGGCATTTGCCCCGCGCGCCGAACCGCGGGCGGCCTGTGCGAAGTCTGTCGTTACGCGGTTGCCGCCGGAGCCAGAATAGCCGGCTTCATGGTCTTCCGAGAGCCCCTTTCAGTCGCCGCGCTACCCGCTAAGTGCTGGGCGGGGAAGAAAGTATACTAGCGTGTCCCGGCGACGGGACCGCCAATCGTCGAAATCGGAATATTCGATGCCATCCGCAGAAATCCCCTTCGACAGCCACAGCCTGGCGTTTGTCGAGGGCCTTTACCAAGACTACCTGCGAGACCCGTCTTCGGTGGATGAAGACTGGCGCTGCTATTTCGCGTCGCTGGCGCGAGACGACGCGTCGTTTCGCAGCGAGCCACGATTAGGGCCGTCGTTTCGTCCGCCGGGTTTGTTCGACATTCGCGGCGCGTCGAACCCTGCGGTATCGAAAGCTATCACAGCAAATTCCGGCGCTTCGGCCAGTGTCGTTCCGCTGACTTCCGCTTCGCCCACTGCGCCCGCGCCCGCCAGCGGCGCGGTGTCGAGCAATGGATCAAAATCGTCCAACGGTTCGGCGGCCACGAACGGCTCGTCCGCGCCCACTTCCTCCCGGCCAACCTCTTCGGCGCCCGCGACCGCTGCCACTTCATCCTCGATGACCGGTAATATCCCCGCGCGGCCCACGAACAATCCCGCGGTGCTGCAAGAGCGCGTCGATCAACTGGTCCGCGCTTATCGTGTGCGCGGCCACCGGATTGCCCACCTGGATCCGCTTGGCGAGCAGCGCCCGTTGCTGCCCGAATTGGATCCCGCGTTCTATGGTCTGGGCCCGGCCGACATGGACCGCACCTTTTCGACGCGCTCGCTCGGCGGCGAAGACGAGGCGACTTTGCGGCGCATCATCAGCCGCCTGCGCAGCACGTACTGCCGGTTCATCGGCGTGCAGTTCATGCACATCGACGACCTGACCGTCCGGATGTGGCTTCAAGAACGAATGGAGAACTCCGAGAATCGCGTCCACATTAGCCGGCCGGAGCAACTGCGGATTCTCACTCGATTGACCGACGCGGTGATGTTCGAAGAATTCATCCAGAAGCGTTACCTGGGCGCCAAGAGCTTTTCGCTCGAAGGCTCCGAGAGTCTTATTCCGCTGTTGGACATGGCGATCGAGAAGGCGGGCGAGCAACAAGTCGTCGAAATTACGATCGCCATGGCGCACCGCGGCCGCTTGAATGTGCTGGCAAACATTCTGGGCAAAAGCCCGCAAGATATCTTTCACGAATTCGAAGACGTCGAACCGGCGGCCCATCGCGGGCGCGGCGATGTGAAGTATCACCTGGGCTACAGCTCCGACTACCTCACTGCCGCCGGGCATTCGCTGCACCTCTCGCTCTGCTTCAATCCCAGCCATCTGGAATTCGTCAATCCGGTGGCCATGGGGCGAATGCGAGCCAAGCAAGATCGCGACGGCGACGAGAAGCGACTGCACGGGCTGGTGCTGATGATCCACGGCGACGCGTCGTTCGCCGGCGAAGGGGTGATCCAGGAGACGCTCAATCTTAGTCAGTTGCCCGCTTACACGACCGGCGGCGCCTTGCACGTGGTGGTCAACAATCAACTCGGATTTACGACGCCGCCGGAGCAAGCCCGCAGCAGCATGTACGCCACCGACGTGGCCAAGATGTTGCAAATCCCGATCTTTCACGTCAACGGCGAAGATCCGGAAAGCGTGGCGCAGGTGGTCAACCTGGCGCTCGATTTCCAGCGTGAGTTCCGCCGCGACGTGGTGATCGACATGTACTGCTACCGCCGCCGCGGCCATAACGAAGGGGACGAGCCGTCGTTCACCCAGCCGCTGCTTTATCGGCAGATCGAAGAACGACTCACCGTTCGCGAGAGTTACCTGGAACGGTTGCTGCTGTTGGGCGGAGTGACATGCGAGGAAGCCGACAAAATCGCCGAAGAGCGGCGGCAACTGCTCGAAGACGCCTTTGCCCGCGCCCGCACGCACGGTTTTACCTCGATTCCTGAATCGCTCACGGGCGTGTGGACCGGATACATCGGCGGTCGAGAGGCAAACGTCGACGAGGTCCCCAGCGGCTGCTCGCGCGAGCGATTGAGCAACTTGCTGACAACGCTGACACAATTGCCGGAAGGCTTTCACCCGCATCCCAAGATCGAACGATTTCTCGCGCAGCGCCATGCCATGTCGCTGGGTGAAAAGGGGCTCGACTGGTCCGCGGCCGAGGCCTTGGCGCTGGCCAGCGTGGCGACCGACGGCATTGCCGTGCGCATGAGCGGGCAGGATTGCGAACGCGGCACCTTCAGCCAGCGCCACGCCGTGCTGCACGACGTCGAGAATGGCGAGCCCTACATGGCGCTCGAACATCTGGACGAAAAACAAGCCAAGGTCGAGATCTACAACAGTCCTCTTTCGGAAGTGGCGGTTCTCGGTTTCGAGTACGGCTATAGCCTCGATCAACCGGCAGGACTGGTGATGTGGGAAGCGCAGTATGGCGACTTCGTGAACGTCGCCGCGGTGATCATCGATCAGTTTATCGTCAGCGCTGAGGACAAATGGCGCCGATTGAGCGGTCTGGTGATGTTGTTGCCGCACGGCCTCGAAGGTTCAGGTCCCGAACATTCGAGCGCCCGGTTGGAAAGATTTCTGACATTGGCGGCCGAAGACAATATCCAGATCGCGCAACCGTCGACGCCGGCACAATATTTTCACTTGCTCCGCCGCCAAGCGCTCCGCCGCTGGCGCAAGCCGCTGGTCGTAATGACGCCCAAGAGCCTGCTGCGACACGCGGCCGCTGTTTCGACGCTGGAAGAATTGGCCGAAGGAACGTATCGCCGCGTGCTGCCTGACGCGGCGCGCGATTCGAGCGCCGAAGTGCGTCGCGTGTTGCTCTGCTCGGGCAAGGTCTACTACGAGCTCGACGCGCGGCGGCGCGAATTGGGCCGCCATGATGTGGCGATCGTCCGACTCGAGCAGTTCTATCCGTGCCCTTACCAGCAGTTGCGGGCGGCGCTGGCTGGGTATCGTGACGGCACGCCGGTCGTGTGGGTCCAGGAAGAGCCGGAAAATATGGGGGCGTGGTGGTTCCTGCGAATGCAGTTCGGCGAGACGATGTTCAGCCGGTTGCCGTTCTCGGGCATCTTCCGCCGCGCCGGCGCGAGCCCCGCGACAGGCTCAGCCAGCAGTCACCGGCTGGAACAAGATGAATTGATCGCCGCGGCGTTTGGCGGGATGTAAGGCGGAACGGGACGTATAGTTGACAATCTGATCTACGCTGAGCGGTTGATCTCGCCGATTGAAAAAAGAGGACGTGATCACTAAATCCTTCTCCCGCCGGGAGAAGGTGGCGAACGAAGTTCGCCGGATGAGGGCGCGGCGCCAACTGATTTGCAATTCAGTTTTTAATGGAGAGCAACTCGCCGCGCTCCCTCACCCCGGCCCTCTCCCGACGGGAGAGGGGGGAAAACAGCACACACGATATCAGAAGTTTAGCAGCTTTCGAGGCGAATTATGGCGTTGGAATTGAAGGTGCCACCGATTGGCGAATCGATTACCGAGGTGCAGATCGGCGCCTGGTTGAAGCGCGTCGGCGATCGGGTCCGCAAAGATGATTCGCTGGTCGAGATTGAAAGCGATAAGGCGACAGCCGAACTGCCGGCGCCCGCCGATGGCGTATTGACCCAGGTCCTCAAGCAGCGCGGCGAGATCGCTCAAGTGGGCGAGGTGATCGCCTACATGGAGCAGCAAGGCGCCGAAGGAACGCCTGCGCCGGCGGCTCCTGCTCCGCCTGTTGCGAAGCCAGCTCTCGCGCCCAGCTCAGCAGCGCCTGCGGCGAGCGCGCCTCCCGCGCCGCAAGCCGCCGCGCCGGCCCGTGAATCGCAGCCGGTAGCTCAGACGCCGACCGCGCCACGACCCGCAGCCCCGACGAGCGAACATGCCGGGCGGCTGGCGCATCCCTCGACGCGCCCCTTGCACTCGGACGTCGTCGTCGACGGCGCGGCCCCGCTCGCGCAAAGCAGCGCGCCGCAAGACGCGGCAGATGAAGAGATCGTTCCGATGAGCCTGCTGCGAGTGAAGACTGCGGAGCGGCTGGTTCAGGCGCAGCAGACGCAGGCGCTGCTCACCACGTTCAACGAAATCGACATGACAGCCGTGATGGAATTCCGCGGCGAATTCAAGGAGCAGTTTCACGACGCGTTCGGCGAGAAGCTCGGCTTCATGTCGTTCTTCGTCAAAGCGACGGTGCAGGCGCTGAAGAGCGTGCCGGTGATCAACGCCGAAATTCGCGGCAACACGATCGTCTATCGCAATCATTACGACATCGGCATCGCCGTCGGCGGCGGCAAGGGACTGGTGGTGCCGGTCATCCGTCAAGCCGAACGAATGAGCTTTGCCGAAATCGAGCACGCGATCGCCGATTTCGCCAATCGCGCTCAGAAAAACCAGCTCAAGGTCGAGGAGTTGCAAGGCGGCACGTTCACGATCAGCAACGGCGGCACGTACGGCTCACTGCTGTCGACGCCGATCGTCAATCCGCCCCAAAGCGGCATCCTCGGCCTGCACGCGATCCAGGATCGACCGGTCGCTCGCGACAATCAGGTCGTCATCCGCCCGATGATGTACGTGGCGTTGACCTACGATCACCGCCTGATCGACGGCCGCGCCGCGGTCACCTTCTTGAAAAAGGTGAAAGAGAACGTCGAAGAGCCGGCGCGGATGCTGCTGGAAATGTAAACGCTCTGCGCAGAGTGGCGGGTGCAAGATGCGGTGGGCAGGGCCATCGAGCGATTTCTACGACGTCGACTTCGGCGCGTGCGATTTGGGAAACAATCGCGCGATGGCCGCCGGCAGCGGCGACTCGCATCGTAGCGGCTCTCCGGTTATCGGGTGCAAACAAGCCAGCCGCGCAGCGTGCAGCGCCAGCCGATCGCACGGATCGAGCGAGGCGTCGTAGCGCGTGTCGCCAGCGACAGGGCAGCCCAATTCGGCCAGGTGAACGCGAATCTGGTGCTTACGACCCGTTTCCAAACGGACTTCGACCAACGAAAACGCGCCGCGCGTTTGCAGCAACCGATAGTGCGTCGTCGCCAGGCGTCCTTCGTCGGTGGCGCTATTGGCGCTATAAACTTTGAGGGCTTTGCTTTCGGTCAAAAAGGTGGTGATCTTGCCGGCCGGTGGGTCGGGCGCGCCGATGACCGCCGCCAGATAGATTTTTTCGACCCCGGACCAGGCGCGCTGCAAGGCCCGCCGCGCCGGTTCGGTTTTGGCAAAGACGACCAGTCCCGAAGTTTCCTTATCGAGCCGGTGGACCACATGCGCCCGCGGGCCGCTGCTCGTTCCTTTTGCGCCTGCGGGCCCTTGCAGGTAGCGATCGAGCCGGACGTAGAGCGTGTCGGTCTTTTCGTTGGCGGTCGCTACCGTGAGCAGCCCCACCGGCTTATCGACGATGATCAATGCGTCGTCTTCGTAGACGACCGCGATTCCCGCGTGCTTCAGCTTCTCGGTGGCGATGGCCGTGCGCGCCGCGCTGACTTGCACCTCTTCCCCGATCACTAGCGGATGATCGAATTGCCGAACGACGACTCCTTGCACCGCCACCGCGCCGAACTTGAGCAGGTTTTTCACCGTGCGGCGATTCTGTCCGAGCGCTTCGAGCAAAAAAGGCATCAGCGGCCCAGCTTCGGCCACGGTGAATCGTCGGTTAGGAGACAACGGAAAACCACCTTCAGGCCGATAGCAAGACCGCGAACGGCAAAGAGTACAGCGTCACGTCAATTCCCGGTGAACTTCGGCGGCCGTTTTTCCATGAAGGCCAGCACCGCCTCTTGCACGTCGTTGGTCGCCAGCAGTTGGCTTTGCGCCCAACGCTCAAGCGCCATTTGCGTATGCTTGTCGAGCCCGTCTCCCTGATCGACGATCCGCTTGGCCATGCCCAGCGCTTGCGGCGCGTTCTGCGTAATCTGGTTGGCAAGCGCGACGGTCTCGGTCATCAGATCCGCGCCCGGCACGACTCGATTCACCAGCCCCCACTCCAGCGCTTCGAGCGCTCCGACCTCGCGCGCCGTCAGCAGCATGTCTTTCGCTCGCGCGGGGCCGATGGTTCGTGTCAGCCGCGTCGTGCCGCCGACGTCGGCCACCAGTCCGAGCCGCGCCTCGGGCATGCTCAACAGTAGGTCCTCGGTCGCCACGCGCAGGTCGAAGGCCAGTACCAGTTCGAGTCCCATGCCCATCACCTTGCCTTGCAGCGCGCCGATCACCGGGGCCTCGGTCGCCTCGATGGCGTTCAGCGTCTGCTGCAACTTTTCGGCAAAGCGGCGCGTCCAACGTCCCAGATTCAATGTGGAATCTCCGCGCGATTCGCCGAGCGCCATCAGGTCGATGCCGGCCGAGAAGATGTTCCCCTCGCCGCTGACAATCACCACCCGCACTTCGGGATGATCGTCGGCGCTGCGGACCGCCTCAGCCAGGTCGACCATCATCTGCGGCGTCAGAGCGTTCCGCTTCTGCGGCCGGTTGATCGTAACGAACAACAGCGCCCCTTCGACGCGAGTTTGAATGAACGATTCGCTCATGGCTCAAACGATCTCCGGATTCCAAGGGGGTGGCGCGCCATCGTGAAGACAAACAGCGGCAATCGTTCGAACATTCTAACCGAACGAAGGCGATCAATCCGCTCGAAAAACCGGGCAAAAGTGATTGATTTGGCGGCCCGGCGTCGGCGGCGTTCAATCTGCGTCCCGGCTCTTCAGTTCCGCTGACGTAATAATCAGTTCGCCCTTCGCCGACTCAATCACCAAATATTTTCCGTCTCGCGAAAGCGAGACGTAGCACTTTTTGTCGACCTTCCGAGTAGCCCGCACGGAATGGTCCGCGGCCGACAACAAAGTCAAGTTCCTGTCGCTCCCCACAATGACCATCTCTGTGTTGTCCTTGGTAAACGCGCACCCGATCGGCAGCGGGGCCTTGTCCGTCGTGCTGGCTTGCATCGATCCGTCCGTGCGCAGGGTGGAAAGGCGACCGTCATCCGCGATGGTTGTGAAGAGGGCGCCGTCTCCAGACCAGACAATTTGCCATAGTCCTTGTTTGCCGATCTTGATCGGATCGGACAATTTGTCGTTCTCAAGATTCAAAAAGAGGACCTCGCCGCGACTTGTGCCGATTGCCAGCCGCTTGCCGTCGGGCGCAGCGGCCAGGGAACTAATGTTTTTGCAAGGAATGGAGCGTCTTTTTCCAATGAGAGTATCATCGAAGATTTCCACCGTGTTCTCGCTGGCGATCGCAATGGCCCTGGCTTGACGGATGAGGACCGGACCCGCCGAAAGGATATGTGCTACGTGCAACTTGCCGAGTTCGACGCCGCTGATTGGGTTACGTCGAAAGAATCGAGTTGGCGGGTCGAAACCCCTTCCGTGCATGTCTTCAGTAATTAGCTCATCGCGTGAATTGAAAAACACGTCGCAAAGCTCCCTACCTGAATCCATCTTGTGCTTGTGATGAGCGAGTAATTCGCCATTCGAAACGTTCCACACGCAAATGGAACGATCGAGCCCTGTTTCGACGATCGCCGCCAAGCGTAAAGCGTCATTCGAAAAATGCGCCTTGGAGTAGAGTGACGAGCCTGCAGGGAGTTTCAACGTCTGTACGCGCTCGGACCCCGCAGGCGCCTGCGGGGTGGCGCTCTCTGACGGCGCATCGGCGCCGTAGGTTGGGCCTGCGGGCAATCGCGCCGCCAAGAGCAGGCCCAACAAAACGCTGAATAGGACTCGCATGGAACTCTCCGATCGCCAGCCAGATTCGGGCAAAGCGGTAAACGCTCACCGATCTCCGTGGTTCGATAGAACTCAAGAGCGTACGCGCGCCGGCGTGACCTCAGCAATAGCAATCAGCGCCGGAGCCTGGCGCCAGCAGGACGCCAGTGATTCGTGAAGGCGCGTGTGCTGCCCGACTCACCCGCTGTGGCGCCACCGAACCGACGTTGAACGGCCTCCCGCCCTTGATACCGCCCCCGCGGCAGGGTTACGCTGGACTGGTGGCCCGTGGCGGCCGTTTCCCCTTTTCCCTTCAGTCCGCACCTCTTCGAAGCTCAAGCCATGCTCACCCGTCGTTCGATCGGTTGGCCCATTACGCTCGGCGTGGTGATGATCTTGCTGCTGGTCGCGCTGACTGTCGGCTGGGTGGTGGTGATCTTGGTGGCGGCCAACCGGACCACTTCGACCGGATACTGGTGGGCCACGCTCGCCGTGGGCGCCACGTTCTTGACTTTGGTGCTGATCGGCGTGATTTTTTACCTGGTGCTGGCCATTAAGGAAATCCGGCTCAACCAGCGGCAGTCGAACTTCATCGATTCAGTGACGCACGAGCTGAAATCGCCGCTGGCATCGCTCAAGCTTTATGTGCAGACCCTCAGCCGGCACAGCGTCACCGAGGCGCAGCAGGCGGACTTCCATCGCTTCATGCTCGAAGATCTGGAGCGGCTCGACTCGTTGATCAACCACATGCTCGACACGGCCCGGCTGAACCAGGCGCCCATGGCCGAGGACGAAATCGACGTGGAGCTCTCCGAGGTGCTGCGCCGCTGCGCCGCCACGGCCTGCTCGCACTACGGACTGGCCCACGACACGATCAAGCTCGATCTCAGCCCGGCAGTAGTGCGGGCCCAACCGCTCGACGTTGAAATCGTGTTTCGCAATCTGATCGACAATGCCCTAAAATATTCGGGAGAGAAGCCCGAAGTGCTCGTGCAATGCTGGGTGGCGGGCGGGGGCGTGGTGGTGACGCGGGTGATCGATAACGGGCCGGGCATCCCACTCAACCTGCGTCGCAAGATTTTTGGCCGCTTCTTCCGCATCGGCAGCGAGCTGGAACGATCGAAGACCGGCACCGGGCTCGGCCTGTTCATCGTCCGCACCCTGGTCAAGCGGATGCGCGGTAAGATCAGCGTTCGGGGGCGAGGGGCCCAAAAAGGGAGCGTGTTCGAAGTCGAGCTTCCAGGGCAGGCGCCTGTCGCCCAGCAATCAGCGGCGTGATGGGGAAGGAACGAAAGATCATGGCGACGGCAGACGCCAAACATATCCTGGTGGTCGAAGACGAGCGCCACCTGGCGATTGGCATCAAGTACAACTTCGAGGCCGAGGGCTACCGCGTTACCATCGCCCCAGACGGCCCCGCGGCGCTCGCGCTCATCAAAGACAATCCGGCCGACGTTCACTTGGTGATCCTCGACCTGATGCTCCCCGGCATGAGCGGCTACGCGGTGTGTGAATCATTGCGCGAGGCGGGGAACGACGTGCCGATCTTGATTCTTAGCGCCCGCACGCTGACCGAAGATCGCATCCGCGGAATGAACGTCGGCGCGGATCAATATCTCCACAAGCCGTTCGACCTGGACGAGCTGATGGCGATGGTTCGCAACCTGCTGGCGCGTCGCGGGCGCGTGGCGGAGCAGCCAGCGCGGCGCAAGCTGGGGGACGAGTTCGAATTTGGCGAGGCGAAGATCAACTTCGACACGTTCCAGGTCACAGTTCGCGGCCGCAGCTTGCGTCTGACGTCGATGGAGATGAAGCTGCTCCGCTATTTCATTGAGAACGAAGGCTCGGTAATCAGCCGCTCGGAGTTGCTGGACAACGTGTGGGGCATTTCCGGGAGCGTGACGACGCGAACGATCGATCAATTCATGCGCCGGCTGCGGCGCTACTTCGAAGTCGACCCGGCCCATCCGCGGCACTTCCTCTCGTTTCGCGGGACAGGCTACCGGTTTGTGTCGCAGCCGGAAGAAGAGGCGGAGGAGCAGGAATAAACTTCAAGTCAAAGGGATCATAGTCGACGAGAGTGTTCTGCTCTTTAAGTTTTTCTTTCCAGATGACGCAGGGGCCGTTCGCCGCCATTAGCCTGGGTTGCATCCGCCGCAAGGAGATTGCCATGCACAAGCGATTCTTGCTTACCGCGTGCGTGCTGAGCCTGCTCACGCTTTCATCATGCTTGGAATCGAAGTACCCGCTCACACCGGTTAAGGAGGCGAAGTTAGACGAGCGGCTGATTGGCGTTTGGACGTCCGTGAGAACCGAAAACGATCGAGGAGGCGCCGGCACTGTCTATCTGCATATTGGCGCGGAGGAAAAGACGCCGATCTCTCGCGTACGAGACAAACCAGAGCCGGGCTTGATGAGATTCGTTTGTGTTGACCACGGATTCGATAAAAGAAGATCGGTGCTTGGAACTCCAGCAAGCTGCCGTTTTTTCGTCTCGAAGATCAATGACGAAGATTATGCCAATCTTCTTGGGCCGACGGAGCCGAAGGAATCCGGCGAACCGCCGGAAAAGCCCTACTACTTCTTCATGAAATATAAGGTCGAGGGGGATCAGCTGACTTTGTGGGCTCCCGACCCAGAGCTGTTAGAAAAGGCAGTCAAGAATGGCGATCTGGCCGGAACAGTCGTGCGCAAGGGGCGCCTGAAGCTCGAAGAAGTAGAGTTGACCGCCACCAGCGAACAACTAACTGCCTTTCTCAAAACCGAGGCGGGTAAAAAGGTCTTCGCGGATCAGGGCGAGGAAGGCAAGCTGGTCTTCCATCGCCTGCATGAATGAATCGGAATGGTTTCAGACTGGGAGAAATGCGTTTTGCGCATCAGGTCGACCGTTAGAGAGTAGAATAGAGTTGCCCACAGGCGTCGATCTGCCAGCGGCATTCCGCCGCTGCGATGTCGGTGTCTTTTATTCGCGCGAGGTGATTGCCATGCACAAGCGAATCGGTCTTTTCGTTTGCATCTTGACGCTGTTGACTTTGACCTCCTGCTTTCCCGAGTCGAAGAATTCGCTCACTGCGGTGGCCGACGCGGAGTTGGACACGAGCCTGGTGGGCCTGTGGACGCGCGATGACGCTGATGACGTGCAGTATCTGCATATCGGCGGCGAGGCCGAGAAGGCGCTCACCGCGGGCGCCGATAAGCCCGAGCCAGGCCTGATGCGTTTTCTCTTCACCGGGCAAGGCAAAGAGGATGGCCGCGCGGTGTTGCGGGGCACGGTCGGCGGGCGGTTCTTCGTCTCGAAGCTCGGCGACGAGCGGTTCATGAATCTGGTCCAGCCAATCGAAGAGGCTCATCCGGCCGAGCCCGCCGGCGATCGCTCCTTCGTGTTCATAAAATACAAAGTGCAGAAAGACGAGCTCACGGTCTGGTTCCTCAGCATGCAGGAAGCGGTGAAGGCGATCGAGCGGGGCGACTTGACCGGATCGGTCACGCGCGAAGGGGAGACGGTCAAGAATGTGCAGCTCACTGGCGAGACCAAGGACCTGGCCACGTTTTTCCAATCCGACGCGGGTAAAAGCCTGTTTCCGGACAATGGCGGCAAAATGGTCTTTCGCCGCCTGAGATAGCCATCGCGGGACAGACGCTAGCCAGGGTTTTTCCTCCGGGAACGCCAGAAACTGCCCCAGAAAGGCCTGCTATCGTGCTTCGGCGCCTTTTTTCTTTACTTGGCTAAATCTTTGGTTAGGATGACCCTTGCCGTCTGACGCCGCCTGTTTCGGCGTCGCTCGCTTAAGACCTGGGCTGGTCGAGTCGAGCAGCGGCGATTGGGGTCTGGTTTGCCGCTTCGTCCTATCCCGCGCTTCTCCTGCGCGACATTTCGATTCCGATCGTCGCGGGTTTTCTTGCCGCGATCGATTCCCAAAGTTCCTGAACTGGAATACGGATCTGGCGCGCGCATTGCGCCGCGCGTCGGGGCTCGTTCTCTCTCGCTACTTACTGAATGGAGGTTCCCCATGCCCGATCACTAATTGCGGTCCGCAAAAATCTTCCACGGTTCAGGGGCTTCTCAATTCGTTAGGGAATAACGATGCGGAAGCATATCAAACTCTCTGTTGAACAACTTGAGTGTCGCGTTTTATTTTCGATTTCGCCCGCCTCTTCTCCTTCGCCCTTCTCGGGCGCCGTTTCCACGACGTATAGCGTGAACGGAACCGGCAACAATCTCGCGCATCCCACCTGGGGAAGCGCAGGCGTCGACTTGCTGCGGACAGCCCCGTCCGACTATGGCGACGGTCTTTCGACACCCGCCGGCGCCGATCGTCCCAGCGCACGCGCCATCAGCGACGCGGTCTCCGATCAAGGAGGCGTCGAGATTCCAAGCGATACGTCGTTATCGGCCATGGTCTACGCTTGGGGACAATTCATTGATCACGACATCGATCTCACGCCCACAGGCGGCACGGAAGAGTTCGATGTCGCAGTGCCCAAGGGTGATCCGTCGTTCGACCCAACAGGGACCGGAACGGCGACGATTCCGCTGACTCGTTCGATTTTCGATCCGGCCACCGGCGTGACTGATCCGCGCCAACAGGTCAACGTGATCACGGCCTATCTCGATGGCTCGATGATCTACGGTTCCGACTCCGCCACGGCGCTGGCGCTCCGCACGCTCAGTGGCGGCCAGATGAAAACCAGCGCCGGCGGTCTGTTGCCGCTTAACAACTCGGCGACGCTTCCCAACGGTCCGCTGCCGATGGCGAACGACGCCCAGATCGTGCCGGAGAGCCAGTTGTTTGCCGCCGGCGACGTCCGCGCGAATGAAAACTCCGAGCTGACGTCGTTACAGACGCTGTTCGTTCGCGAGCACAATTACTGGGCGGACCAGATCGCAAAAGCCAACCCGCGCCTGAGCGATGAGCAGATCTATCAACAGGCCCGCTCGATTGTGATCGCCGAGATTCAATCGATCACGTACAACGAGTGGCTCCCCGCCGTGCTGGGACGTAACGCCGTGGATAAATACACGGGCTACGATCGCACGGTGAATCCGGGCATTGCCAATGAGTTCTCCACCGCGGCGTTTCGCTTTGGCCACAGCTTGCTCGGAGACGACGTCGAATTCCTCGACAATCGTGGCCTGCCGGTCGCCAATGCGATTCCGCTCAGCCAGGCGTTTTTCAATCCGGCCGTAATAAACGATCAAGGGATTGCGCCGATTCTTAAGTATCTGGCGTCGGACCCTTCGTCCGAGGTCGATACGAAAGTGGTCGACGGCGTTCGCAACTTTCTGTTTGGACCGCCGGGGGCGGGAGGGCTCGATCTGGCGAGCCTGAATATCCAGCGCGGACGCGACAACGGCCTGGCGGATTACAACACCGTGCGCGAAAGCTACGGTCTGCCGCGCGTGACCTCGTTCGCCCAGATCACTTCGGATCCGAAGTTGCAGGCCCAACTGGCCAGCCTCTATGGCACGGTCGACAACATTGACCTGTGGGTTGGCGCCCTGGCCGAAGATCATCCGCCCGGCGCCAGCGTCGGACCGACATTACAGGCGATCATTTCGGACCAGTTCGAACGCCTGCGCGACGGCGACCGCCTGTGGTTCGAAAGGACGTTCTCCGGCGGCATGCTCAATCAATTGGAGAACACCACGCTGACAGACATTATCGAGCGCAATACGAATCTGACCAATTTGCAGGACAATCTGTTCTTCTTCCGCGCCTCGATCTCGGGCACAGTCTTTGCCGACAGCAACGGCAACGGCCGCGACGACTGGAACGACCGCGGCCTGAAAGGTCAAACGGTGGAATTGCTCGACGTGGTCAGTGGCGAGCTGGTAGCGACCACCACGACCGACGGACGCGGCAATTACAGTTTCGACGTGGCTGATGGTCTG
>DASXPZ010000755.1:0-4700 GCA_036493275.1 Pirellulales bacterium | reverse complement strand
GAGGACTTCTGCGGAGCCATGTTTCAATGATCGCTTTGCCACTGCTGGTGATATGCAATTGTTCGACGATCTCTTGATTCGCCCTCGCTTCGATGTAACTCCCTCCTAGGAAGCCGATGGAGATTCCCCACACGGTGAGCGCTCCGCCAGCCAGAGCAATGGCCAGAATCATCGAGGGAATCATCGAGCTTCGCAAAAAACGGTTCATGAGTAATCCTTCGCGTCAGGAGTAATCGCGAGTCTCGGCAACGTGCAAAATGGCCAACACATAGCCGGCGCAGGCAGCCAGCAAAATGGCGGCTGACCATGCTCTGCCCAACGGCAGAATAAGCAGGATCATGATCAGAACGCCGGCGAACACTCCCGGCAGAAAGCGACTGGCGTACCAACGCGCCGGCCGCAAGCCGCACAAAAACGCCGCCAGGTAGACCAGCAGCACCTCCAGGCAAAGCTGCCAGGCGCTCTCGGTCATCCACCACGCAAAAGGACTGGCGTGCGTGCCGGGCGTGGCGGCCCACAGCGCGTAGATCACCAGCGGCAGCACCGTCAGCGCCAGCCACAAGCCCACGCCCACCAGCAACTTGGTGGCGAAGATTTTCGTTCGCGGCAAAGGTCGATGCAGCAGGAAGGGAAACGTGCCGCGAAAAAGCTCCCACAGCGTTTGCCCCAACCCCAGCGCGATGGCCAGGCAGCCGCCAACGCCGGCCATCAACATCACGATGTCACCGTCCATGAATGGATTTAGAAAAGGAATGGTGTTACCGGCGCTGAAATTTCCGATCCATTCAGGAAATAGCCCCATCGCGCCGGAAAGCAGCCAGAGTTGCGCCAACAGCGCAACCACGATCAGCGGCGCCATTTCTCGCAGTTCCTTGCGGGCAATCGCGATATTCATCGGGCGGTCTCCCATTCGAAGGTCGGCAAAGGCGCCGACTCGCCGCGGGTATAGGCGATGAAGGCGTCTTCCAGGTTCATCTCCATGACTTCGGTGTTGACCGCGCCCAACGATTCGGCGAGCTCCTCGTGCTCGGCGCCGTAGCCGACGATGACCAGTTCCAGCCGGCCGCCGATCTGTCGCTGGCTGACCAAACCCGAACAGGCCGGAAAGCGGGGCGCCGTGCCTACGAATTCGAGCACCACACGGCGCAACACGGTTTTGAAGTAATCGGTTGGGCAATCGACGCGCAGTACGCCGTCGACCATCACGCCGATCCGATCGGCCACGCGCTCCACGTCGCCCAACATGTGCGAACTGAAAAACACGGTGCGGCCGGAGCGCTGAATCAAATGAATGATCGATTCGAGAAAATCGCGCCGCACGACGGTGTCCAACCCCAGCGTGGGATCGTCGAGCACCAGCAAGTCCGGATCGGGCGCCAGCGCCAACGCCAACGAAACCTGGGCTCGCTGGCCGTTGGACAGTCGGCGGATCTTGGCGCGCGTCGAGAGGCGAAAATGATCGAGCGCCTGCGTGACGAAGCGATCGTGCCACGTGGCGCTGAAAGGTCGATTGACATAAAAGCTGCGGGTGAAGCGGATTGCTTCGCCCACGCTCATGCCGCGATAGAGCGGGTGTCCTTCGGCCAGGTAGGCGATCCGCGCGCGAGTGGCTGGCATCAGGTCGCGGCTCTCTTCGCCCAGCAGGGTGGCGCGGCCCGAGTCGGGTTGGACCACGCCCATCAGCATCTTGATCAATGTCGATTTGCCGGCGCCGTTGCGTCCTAGAAACCCATAGACGCAGCCGGCCGGCACGCGCATGCTGACGGTGTCGACGGCGCGTTTGGGTCCGTAATGCTTGGTCAGGCGTTCGATGACGATGGCGTCGCTCATGGCCGATCGGTTCTCCGCGTTTGTATTAAGAAGTGGATTCGGCCCACTCGAATTGCTTGGCCCGTTCCGCAACCAGTTCGATCAATTCGTCGGCCGAGCAGCCCAGGCGGACGGCCTCGACGAGCACGGCGTCGAGGATCTTTTGCAGCCGTTCGCGACGGACCTTTTTCGACGCTGGCGGCGGCGCCTCGGCGACGAACACACCCATCCCCGGCCGGGTATACAGCAGCCCCTCGCGCTCTAGCTCGGTATACGCCCGGGCGATCGTATTGGGATTCACAACCATCGTCTGCGAAAGATCGCGGACGCTGGGCAGCCGCTCATTGGGCCGCAATTTGCCGCGCGCGATGCCAGCCGCGATCTGATCGCGGAGCTGCTGGTAAATCGGAACGCCAGTGGCTGGACTAATCGAATACTGCACTTCGTGCCTCCAACTGTACTAATAGTACTAATACAGTTGATGGATTGCAAGAGCGACATTGAAAAAAATCGCAGGGAGTGATCGCCTGTTGGTCGGCTCCGCTCAGCCACAACGTCATCCCTGGGAGGCCTAGCTGGCCATCAAACTTTCGCGGCGCGAACCGGTAAAGATCGAAGCCGGGCCGCCGGGAGGGCCGCAGAAATCGGAACTCGGGCGAGGTCGCGCCGGGCCTGCCACCGTTCGGACGATCGATTAAGGTCTATTTTTCTTGACTCCTCGCAGGGGGGATATGATCGACCGCGACGTCCTCGGTCCCCGAACCCGCTAGCGCGATCCTGGCCCTGACAGGCCCGGCCATTTCCCTGGCCGCTGGCTACCGGTCGCGACGTATCGGCCGCTAAGCTTGGGGCGATCGTTGGTCGGTTTGCCCCCGCCTTCGGCCTGGCCTGATCCTCGGCGCCCTCCAGCTTCCGGTCAGGGGCTAGCACCGACTCGGCTTTTTTGCAGCGAGGGGCTCTCGGGGGTCCTATCTCAGACGTTTTTCATTACAAAAACGTCATATCTGTTGATCGACACTCTAGCGCAGCTAAAATCGCTCACGCTTAATGATACTGAGTCTCTTTTGCATTTCAAATCAGATCCTTAAAGTAGCGATTCAAACCATGAGTCAAACACGTCGTTACCGACGCGCAAAACCCGCCTTCACGCTCGTCGAGCTATTGGTCGTGATTGCCATTATTGGGATCCTGATCGGCTTGTTATTGCCGGCGGTGCAGATGGCTCGCGAAGCGGCCCGCCGGTCGCAGTGCATGAACAACCTGAAGCAGATCGCCCTTTCGATGCACAACTTCGAAGGGACCACCAAAGGTTACCCGGCCAGCTTGTATTGGAGCGGAGTCGTCGGCGACAAATCGAATAGCATCTCCGTCTTCGCCCGCCTGCTTCCCTACGTCGAACAGGACGCGCTCGCATCGGTCTACACGCCGACGAGCAATGAAGATCAGGCGGTTTCCGCGGGACTGCCAGCCCAAAGCATTCGCATCCCGTTCTTGGTTTGTCCGACCGAAGTGAATGACATGGTGAAGTTGAACGCCGACGGCTCGTTGAACGCTTATCCGGCGAACTACGGCGTCAACCTCGGACCTTGGTTGATCTTCGACCCTACGCGCCAGACGACGCCGCAAGGGTCGTTTTATACGAACAGTCAACTTGGGCCAGCGAATATCACCGACGGCCTGAGCAACACGCTGATGATGGCCGAGGTCAAAATGTGGACCTCGTATTACAGCGGGAGTTCGACGACGCCTGCCCCCATGCCCGCCTCGGTGAGCGCCCTGTGCGGACTGGCCAGCTCGGCCTCGGCGAAAATGGGACCCAACGCCACCGATAACACGGCGCACACCGAGTGGGGCGACGGCAAATGCAACCAGACGGGCGTCACCTCCACGTTCGCGCCGAACACGCCGGTCCAATGCACTTCGGCGACCGATGGCGGCGTCTACGACGTGGACTATGTTAGCATGGGCGAAGGTAAGTCGCTTACCGCGCCATCGTTCGCCGCGATCACGTCGCGCAGCTATCATCCGGGCGCCGTCAATGTCGCCTTGATGGATGGCTCGTGCCGCGTTGTGACGAACAACGTCGACCTGGGGGTCTGGCAAGGGATTTCGACGCGTGGCGGCAACGAAGTCGTGACGGCGCCGTAGAAACTCGATGTCTGGTCGCTGACATGCTGGCCGAGTTGCGGCGCCGCAATCGCCTTCTACGTGCCCGCGAATTGCGACACGCGAAAAAAAGCGCCCTACGGCTTCTTCGGCGTGAGTTTCGCCAGGCCCAGCGTGGCCCAAGAGCCGGCGGCGCAGTTGATCGGCGTCAATAATTTCGAGCTGCCGGGCGAGCCGTCGGGAGTCGAGCGCGAAAGCATCGGCCAACTCCCGTCTTCCTTCTGCGTGGCGACCAAAAAGTCGATACCGCGCTTGATCTCGGGCTGATCGGCCTTGAAGCCGGCCAGGGCCAGGACATACAGAGTCTGTCCGGTGGCAAAGGCGTCGCTCTTCAGCTCGGGCAACTGCGCCCAACCGCCGTCGGCGCGTTGCAAGGCCAGCAGTTCGTCGATCGTCTCTTTCATCTCTTCGCGCGTCTTGCCGGCGCGAACGGCCAACAGCAGCTTCAGCGCCTTGTCCTGTGTGGTGTCGGGCAGCTTGGCGGCGGCCAGCCAGGCAGTGGCCTTGGCGAGGGCTGCGCGCTGCGGCTCGGGCGCGTCGGGACCCGTTTCGCCCTGCAAGGCCATGATGATCCAGACGGCGTCGACCGTCTGGTTTTCGTTAATCGGCGGTCGCCGGAGCCCGGCAAAGAACTCCCACGAACCGTCGGGTTGTTGCTTGTTGACGATTTCTTCCGCGATCAATTTCAAGCTTTGCTTTTGTCCCTCTTCCAACGCGGAGAGCGA
>DASXPZ010000754.1:0-1952 GCA_036493275.1 Pirellulales bacterium | reverse complement strand
AGGCACCGTTCGCGGCTTGTTCCCGCTCAGCAAGGAACAGACTAAACAGGAGGTTAGAGAAGCGTAGACGTGCCGGGGGTTGAGATGGTGCGCGCGACAGGGATCGAACCTGTGACCCCTACCATGTCAAGGTAGTGCTCTTCCGCTGAGCTACGCGCGCATTCCACTGGGGATGAAAACCTATATCGGCTCACCTGAAGCGAGGCAAGCGGGCCACCGCCTGCGCAACTACAAGGGGGATCAAGGTTTTGCCCATTTTGGTGTATTCTGATCGCCGCCGTGGGCGACCGGTCGGTGCGAATCATCGATGGAGAACCCGATGCACTTCGTCATTGCTGCGATGACAATTGCCTTGTTGATATTGCCGGCCCAGGCCCAGATGGGTGGCGGCGGTATGGGAGGCAAAGGCGGCGGGCGCGGGCAGCATGGCCAAAAGACCGAAACGCCGAAGAAGAAGGTTGACGACAAGGATTACAAGGCCGCGCTCGGACGCATTCCTGACAAGAAGGTCGACCCCTGGGCGGACAAACGCTGATTCGCATTACGCGGCGGCCGGCTCAGGCCGCGAGCATCTTCTGCACTTCGTTGACAAGCTCGCGCAGGTGGATCGGCTTCGACAGCACCTTGGCGTTCTTGGGCGCGCTCGAATCGGGGTTGAGCGCGACAGCGGCGAAGCCGGTGATGAACATGATCTTGATATCGGGGTCGAGCTCGGCGGCACGGCGTGCAAGCTCGATACCGTCCATCTCCGGCATCACGATATCGGTGAGGAGCAGCTCGAACGGCTCTTCGCGCAGCCGCTGATAGGCTGAAAGCCCATTATCATAGGAGATGACGTCGAATCCGGCGTTCTGCAGCGCCTTGACCAGGAACCGCCGCATGTCGTTATCGTCTTCCGCCAGCAGGATTTTGGACATGTGTTCCAGAATCCGGCCCTGAGGCCGGCCCCCCTTCATCCCATAAGCCCGATGCCGGGTAAACAACGGGTGAAAGTTCAGCTTGGCAGGGCCATTTGAGTATGGACAATAGACGCTGGCGCAAGCTAGGGGAGCAGCGTCGGCTTCGTTTTCATACGATAACCCCCGCCACGGCACATGTCGGACTTTCAGGACGAATTCGACCCGCCCTTCGAGATCATCGAACCAGCCGAATACCGCGGCGCGGTGGTTTTCAATTCGCCGCACAGCGGGCGGATCTACCCCCGCGCGTTCCTGCTTGCGTCGCGACTCGATCTGGCGACGCTGCGCCGCTCCGAGGATTCCTTCGTCGACGACCTGGTCGCCGGCGTCGTGCCGCGCGGCTATCCGCTGATGCGGGCGCACTTTCCGCGCTGCTATGTCGACGTCAATCGCGAGCCCTACGAGCTCGACCCGCGTATGTTCGAGGGGCGGCTTCCCTCATTCGCCAATACCCGCTCGATGCGGGTGGCCGGCGGCCTCGGCACGGTGGCGCGCGTGGTCGGCGATGCCCAGGAAATCTACGACCAGCGCATCTCGGTCGACGACGCATTGCGACGCATCGACGGGCTCTATAAGCCCTATCACCGCTCGCTACGCCGCCTGTTCACGCGCGTGCACCGCAGCTTCGGGGCGGCCGTGCTGATCGACTGCCACTCTATGCCTTCGACCGCTGGCGCCAAGGATGAGCGCCCCCGCGCCGACGTGGTTCTCGGCGACCGCTACGGTACAAGCTGCGTCGGCGTTATTTCCGACCTGATCGAGCGCACGCTGCGCAATTGCGGCTATTCGGTCAGCCGCAACAAGCCCTATGCCGGCGGCTTCATCACCGAGCATTACGGCAACCCGGCCGCCGGGCTGCACGCCATCCAGCTTGAGATCAACCGTGCGCTTTATATGGACGAACGGCGCTACGAGCGCTCGCCGACGTTCGGCAAGCTCGCCGCGGAGCTCGAAATGCTGGCCGAGAGCCTGGCCCAGATCCCGCTAGAGGAA
>DASXPZ010000753.1:0-2849 GCA_036493275.1 Pirellulales bacterium | reverse complement strand
TGCCCACCTCGGCCCCGCTGCCGAAAACTCCCCTGCGTACTGCCGGCTGGAGGCCACGATTTCGCCGCCTGATGCGACGCCAGCACCGTTCGGCTGGCGGCCAATCACGAATCCTAAGTGACACGTTCATCCCGGGCGGCCTGGCCGTACCCTGTCGTCCACCCAGCCGCCATAACCGTTCCAACCCGACGACCGAAGGAGGCGCTACTTGCTCGTCTTTTCCGCGGCGGCGCGTAGGATGGTTTATAGTTACTCAGCGAGTCTCTCGCGTGCGCCGGCGGTCAGCGACCGCGCTGGCCACATGTTCCCCCAATCCCGCTCCAAATCCATCTCGGCCGAGGCCAATCGCCATGTGCGTTACCCATGCGTCCGCCATCCGCTACCTGACTTTATTCACGTTTTCGCTCGGCGCCGCGCTTTCAATTGCCGGTCTGACGACGGCTGCCGACGCGCCGGCCGCTACGCCGGACGCCCCCGCTGACGCGCAGGCCGGCCAGGGGCAGCAGATCAATGCCAAGGATATGATGGAAAAGGCCGACGCCGCGATGAAAGCCGGCGAATACGACAAGGCGCTTGCCATTTACGAACAATTGGCCGCCGCCATCAAGCAATCGAATAACGCTCAAGCCTACCAGCTGTTGGCGCTTGTCAACGTCGCCCGCGCTAACGCGCTCGCCGCACAACGCGAATTCGAGGCCTCCGACGCCGCCTTCAAAGAAGTCATCGATCAAGATTCGACCTATCTGCCGGCGTTGCTTGGCCGCGGCAAAATGCAACTCGAAGCGGGCGCCAACGACGTCGCGCTCCAAAGCTTTCAATCCGCCCTTGAACAAGACCGCGCCAACGTCGAGACGCTGTTCGGGCTTGGCAAGTGCTATGCCCTCTTGGGTGGTTTCCAGCAAGCCATCAAGCCACTCACTACTGTGATTTCGAAAGACGATAAGAACGCCGAAGCCTATCGGTTCCGAGCCATGGCGAACGCGGGCATCGGAAAGTACAAGCCCGCTCACGAGGACATGGACAAGTCGCTTCAGCTCGATCCGGAGCCGTACGAGACCTATTTCGCTCTTGGCACCATCTATTTGAAAGAGGAAAAATACGATGACGCCGCCAAGGCGTTTGAAGATGCAATCAAGCGCTACAAGCCGAAGGGCGATTCCGACGAGCCGTATGCCCAGGGCTATCTGACCCGGGCAGCTGCCCTGGTCGAGGCCGGAAAAACCGAGAAGGATGAAGCCAAGAAGCTGGCGGATTATCAAGCAGGGCTTGCCGACTGCGACAAGTTGCTCGAGCAATTGGGCGACACACCCACCTATGCCGCTGCGAAAGCGGCCACCCAATATCGCCGCGGTGTCTGCTTTCGCATGATGGGAAAGTTGGGCGACGCGGTTAATGCCTTCACTGAAGCCATTAAGCTCAACCCCGATCTCGGCGAAGCCTACTTCCGCCGCGGCATCTGCTTCTTTCAAATGAACGAAAATGATCTGGCCTTGGCCGACTTTGAAAAGGCATCCTCGCTTTCGTATGAGGATCCACGGTCGCGGCTCTGGGAGGGTTTTACTCAAGCCAAGCTGAACGACTACGAAGAGGCGATTCGCGCCTATGGACAGGCGATCGCCGAAAGCGACCGCTACACGCCGGCCTACGTCAATCGCGGCCTCGCTTACATGATGCTTGGCGAATACGACAAGGCGCTATCGGATTTCGACGAAGCGATCCGCCTCGAGCCCACCGAGTCGGATCACTATTACAAGCGTGGCGTCATCTACGAAAAGAAGGGCAAACAACAAGAAGCGGCCGACTCGTTCGCGAGCGCGATCAAGTTCAACGACAAGAATGTGCTCGCCTATCGCCATGCGGCCACCGCCCTTGCCGCGCTTGGTCACAACGACCTTGCCGCCGAGTATCGCAGCAAAGCCGACTCACTAGCGCCAAAACAGCAATCGTCGACTCGGTAAGCTGACGTAACGTATTGGTGTTGAATTAGCCGTTTGTCCGTGGCTGTTTCGTTGTGGCTTTGCTGCGCAGCCGTTGATTGCCCGACAGCCACATCCGCCGCGCCGTCCCTTGCCACCTCGCGCCTCCGACCTTTATACTGGCGGCTTCTCGGCCGCCCGACGTCAGTCCCCAGGCGCGATCGGATCGTTGCCCCTAGAGTGGTCCCCGTCAGCGGGCCCCTGAGTGTTCGCCGAGCGGCCAATTCTATCGACTAAAGACCACACGTGGATCAGCCCCAGCCTTCATTCTTCACGCGTCACGAATTCCTCATTCGCCGGCTCCATTCGCTGAGCGGATTGATTCCGGTCGGCGCATACATGGTCGTCCACCTGGTGACCAACGCCAGCGTTCTGAACGGCCCCGGCACGTTCCAGGACAACGTCTACAAGATTCACAGCCTTGGTCGAATCCTGCCCGTGGTCGAATGGGCATTCATCTTCATTCCGATCTTGTTCCATGCCATCGTCGGCATCTGGATCGTGATGGGCATGAACCCCAACACGTCGAGCTATCCGTACGCCGCGAACCGCCGGTACACGCTGCAGCGGATCACCGGCATGATCGCGTTCTTCTTCATTGGTTGGCACGTGTTCCACATGCACGGCTGGTTTCATAACCAGGCCTGGCTGACCGATTTTGCGCTGCCCTATGGAGGCGCGAAATTCCGGCCGTTCAACGCCGCGTCGACCGCCGGCAAGGCGCTGCAGAGCGGTATCGTGACGATCGCCTATGTCATTGGCATCCTGGCTTGCGTCTTTCATTTAGCGAACGGCATTTGGACAATGGGCATCACCTGGGGAGTCTGGACCAGCGCGAAAGCTCAGACGCGAGCGCTCGCCGTCTGCACCGTG
>DASXPZ010000752.1:0-2771 GCA_036493275.1 Pirellulales bacterium | reverse complement strand
AACTTGTTTGCGGACAAAGGAAGATATCCCGAGGGTGAGCCTCACTACCGAAAAATTCTGATCGGACATCCCAACGAACAGCGCAAACTAGGCGACCCGATGAGTCTGCAAGACGCCCTGGAATTCGGCCAGATCATGCCGATCCCCGAGCCGGCGCTGAGTGCCGCGGACGAAAGTCACGAAGAAAAATAGCCCGAGACTGTGCGCCATGTGTTAGCCGGCTTATCCACCGGTGATATATTCGTGGATCTTTTGCCACTCGCGGCGCTGATACCACCAGACGCCCGCCGAGACCAGCAGCAAGCCGCCGCCGATCGTGAGCGGGCGGAACGTTTTATTATTTGTGTTCGCTGCTGGACGGTTACAGTCGGTTCATCGTGCATTGGGAGATTTGCAAGAGCATGACCGAACGCGACGTGCAGACGATCGTGCAGCGCGGCCTGGAAAAGTTCACTGCCGCCAAACCACGGATCATCAGCGACAACGTTCCGCAGTTTATCGCCCGCGACTTCAAGGAGTTCATCCGGTTGACGGGCGTCACGCACGTCCGCACGAGCCCCTACTATTCCCAGAGCAACGGCAAGCTAGAACGTTGGCACGGCACGCTCAAGAGCGAACGCTTCCGTTTGGCGGCGCCGCAGACTCTGGAAGAAGCGCGGAGCGTAGTGAAGTCGTTCGTCCCGCACTACAATGACGTGCGACTGCACAGCGCCCTGGGCTACGTCACGCCCGTCGACAAGTTGCTCGGACTCGCAGAGGTGATCCATGCCGAGCGTGATCGCAAGCTGGAAGCCGCCCGTGCGCTACGCCGTCAATCCGCGCTCGTCGGCAATTTAGAAACGATCGGTCCTTTAGAGACGCCGACGCCGCACGCTTGCGACACGGAACACAGAGAAGGGCTAGCGGGGCGGGCGCCGACGGCCGCAGGCCGTTGGTCGGGGGGCCGGCAATGAGGCCACCAGGTCGCCCGAGCCGCTGACGCTAACCACCTGAACAATATCGCCGAGGGCGAAACCAAACAAACCCCCAACTCGCGAATCCTCACCCAACAAAATTCCAACTTTCGCTGAACCAAGACAGTGGCCTGGTCGTCGAGGGACGTCGAATGCGTTTTACCTAGTTTGAGCATGGGACTATTGCTTCTGGATCAGTCTCGTTTGGAAGACGCTGAGCGACTGCTGCGGCCGGCTTCGAAGCATGGTCACGAAAAGAGCATGCCCGGCAGCTATTTCACCGGAATCACCGACGGCCGATGACGCCCCCTTGAACATCATCTGCTTTGGCGCCCATCCGGACGATTGCGAGTTGCAGGCGGGAGGCGTGGCCACGATGTGGGCCTCCAAGGGGCATCGCGTGAAGTTCGTCTCGGTCACCAACGGAGACATTGGCCATTGGCGCGAGGCCGGCGGCCCGCTCGCCCGCAGGCGCAAGGCCGAAGTCGCCGCCGCGGACAAAGCGCTGGGGGTTACCAGCGAAGTTCTCGACGTCCACGATGGCGAACTACTGCCGACTTTGGAGAACCGACGCGCCATCGCCCGATTGATCCGCGATTGGAACGCCGACATTGTGATGAGCCATCGGCCCAACGACTACCACCCTGATCACCGCTACACGGGCGTGCTGGTGCAGGACGTTGCTTATATGGTCGCGGTCCCGTTCTTCGCGCCGGATACGCCGCCGTTGAAGAAGAACCCGGTCTTTCTGTTCTACGCCGACAATTTTCAGAAGCCGACGCCGTTTCAGCCCGACGTCGCCGTGGCGATCGACACGGTGATGGACAAAAAGCTCGATGCGTTGATGTTGATCGAGTCGCAGTTTTATGAAGGGGGCGCACTGGGCAACGCCGAGATGGTCCCGACCGATCCGGCCAAAATCGAAGAGCGGCGCCGCCTGGCGCGCACCGGCCTGGGAGGCCGAAACCGCGCCAACTCGCAAAAATTCCGCGGCTTGCTCGGCGAGTGGTACGGCAAGGAACCAGCCGAAAAGGTGCAATACACCGAGGCCTTCGAAGTTTGCGAATATGGCCGCAAACCGAGCAAGGAAGAACTGAGGAAGCTGTTTCCATTTTTCGGTGACTGAGCCCGCCGCGCGCCACCATGGAAACCAGATGTCGCGACCAACCACGGCGGCGAATCAAAACTCCTTTTCGGTTTCCACCACAGGGCTTCGGTTGCGACGTTAAAAACCAGAGCGGACGCATGCAAATTCCTGGACACGGATTTTGGGCGCGAGTAGGATCAAATTGTTGGCGCGCGGACGCAGGGGGTTTGCGTGCTTCAAATCGAGGGCTCGTGGCAACGACGCCTGAGGGAATCACGCGATCGCGCAGAGTTCCCATTTTAACGGCTGCCGCCTAGCGACTCGGCTGCCAGCGGTTTTTGGCTGGTCAGAAAAGTAGTCGCGCGCAGCTATGCGCATTGGCTAGTTCATTTCGTAACTGCTCAGACCAGCTCGTTTTTGGACGCCGTCTTGCATACTCAATCAACACGAGGGAGCGAGTAGTTTTATGTTTTCACTTCGTCGATTGTTCCATTCCATGAAATCGAATCGGCAAAATAATAGCCGCGCGCGCCGACCTGAGAGATCGCGGTTGCGGTTGGAATCCCTCGAAAATCGAACGCTATTGAGCGTTTCGCCCATGTCGCTGTCGGCAAAAGATCCGCCGGTGGCCTACGAGATCATTGCGCCGGAACAAACCAATGTGGGCGCTACCGCCAATTTCGAAGTGATCGCGCTCGACGCCGCGGGACAGCAGGTTCTCGGCTACAACG
>DASXPZ010000751.1:0-3733 GCA_036493275.1 Pirellulales bacterium | reverse complement strand
GCATTAGGGTCAAGCCGTCGGTGCATAACAGGAGGACATCGTTGTCTTCGAGAGCGGCCCGCACCAAATCGGTTTGCACGCCCTGTTGCGTGCCGCCGACGGCGTTCGTGATCGTACGCCGGGCGCGGGCCAGTTCTTTGGGATCGTCCGGGAGGTCGCCTTGCTTGGCAAGGTTGGCGTAGAGCGTGTGATCGCGGGTCATGCGATGCAAGACGCGGTCGCGGCAGAGATACGCCCGGCTATCGCCGGCGTGCGCGACGAAGAGCTCGCGGCCATGATGCAGCGCCAGCGTCAAGGTCGAACCCATGCTGCGCAATTCCGGGGACGCATCCGATTCTTTCAGCACGCGCTCGTCGGCTTCTTCAACCGCGGCCTGAAGCTTCGACGCCACTTCTTCGCCTTCGGCGCCGCGGCCGCCGAGAAACCATTTCAGCGACTTGAGCAAACACTCTTCGACGGTGTGCACCGCGATACGACTGGCGATTTCGCCGCCGGCATAGCCGCCCATGCCGTCCGCTACGACGAAGAGATGCGCGGGCGTGGCTTCCGTGTGCTCGACCGGGCCGGACAAGCTCGTCTGCGTGACGCGCATGATTTTGGCCAGTTCGGCGACGGCGAATTGATCTTCATTGATCTTCCGAACGAGGCCGCGATCCGTGCGGCCGCAGGCATCGACAATCAGGGGTTGTATTGGGGGGGCGATGACCGCAGTGTCATTGGATTTGGCTATCGGCGCCACAGCATCGTTCGCCATTGTCTCGCTCCCACAAATCATGCCGATGCGCGATCCCGTGGTAGATTGTGCTCGCGCATCAATTCCAGGTGACGCTTGTGATGGTGGTAGGCGAGCCCCATGAAGGCGGTTCCGAGGCCGATGAGCAGGCTGGCCATCAGTGCCACGATGATGACCATCAAGCTGGTATCGATATGCCGAAACCAAACCCACTGCGGTTGGCCGGCCGGATCCAAGTAGGGATACGATTGATAGCGCAAACCAGCGCCAATGGATGCCAAGCCGAGCCCGATGAGGGCGCCGGCCGTAATGATCGCTCCGCAAAGTGGACGCATTGTGAATTTCCTCCCATGTGAGGCGTGCGGCGGACCCGCATCCTAGCCGCAGTGCCAACCTCAATTACTGACCGATCATGCGTAAGCAGCCGCCAAAAACCAGCAGGATGCCGGCCAGGATAATGAAGACACTGCTACAGCCGCAACCGCCGTAGGAGCCATAAGGCCCCCGCGGGTTGGCGCCAAAAAATCCGCCACTGCCGAACAGTGGATTACCACCGCCAAACAGCGGCCCCTGTCCCATGCTCATCGTTTGAACCCCTTTTGCCAAGAACGAAGTCGGATGAACTCCACAAAAACCTTATCTGGCGATGCGTCCCTCTTTCCAGGCGCGGTAACCCGCGACGGCCTGGGTGTTCCATTGGCGGATCTGATTGACTCGATGTGCATCACTCGGATGGTCCGAGAGTATTTCGGGCATGGCGCCGCGACTGGAGCGATTGACCATGCGCTCCCAGAACTTGACAGCCTGGGCGGGATCGTAGCCCGCGAACGTCATGAGGAAGACTCCTATATGATCGGCCTCGGATTCTTGTTGCCGGTCATATGCTAAGCCGCGCAAACTCGCGCCGGCGGAGAGCAGCCCAGTCAATCGCTCGCGCGAACCCGGATCCATGCCGCCGAAGGCACCGGCGGCCGCGGAAATCGCCTGCTCAGTTTTTTGCTCGCGCGCGATCCGCTCGCTGGCGTGGTGCGCTAAAGCATGCGCAATCTCATGGGACATCACCGTCGCCAATTGATCGTCGTTTTCAGCCACGCTGAGCAGGCCGGTAAAAACAGCCACTTTGCCGCCCGGCAAACAAAACGCGTTGACCTGATTGGACTTGAGCAGGTTAAAATCCCAAGCGAATGTATAGCCTTGCGTTCGCAGGTTGATTTCGCGGCGCAGCGGCTCAATTTCGGAGGCGCGCGCGATGCGCGCGCCGATCTCGCGAACTTTTGTCGTGGCGGCGCCGTTTGGAACCACTTGCGCCTTGCGGAGCACTTCGCGATACGCCTGCTCGCCCAGCGCGGTTTCTTGCGCCGGCGTCAGAGCCAATGCTTGCGACCGGTGGCCAGGACCCTCGCCGCCGGACGGAGCGCAGCCGGTCGCAAGCCCGACGATGACCCACAGGCTCGCGCAGCGAAAAACGTTCGCGACTTTGACCCGATGTACGCTGTGGCGAGTCATGGCGCGGATTACGAACCCTTTTCTTTGATCTTCTGGCCGACGTCTTCGACTTTCTGGCCGACCTTTTGGGCCGCGTCCTTCGTTTTCTCGGCCGCCTTGTCGGTGGCGTCTTTGGCCTTCGTAGCGGCCTTGTCGATTGCGTCTTTCACCTTGTCTTTGGTGTCGCTCATGGCAGGTCCTCCGATTCATGCAATTGGGTGGGGAATGGGCGCACCGCGATAAGGCAATTGCCATGCCAAGGGGCGGGGCAAGGCAATACGATTTGCGTGTTCGCATTTTAGTTCGGCATCGTTTGTGCTTCGTCTCAGACTCGACGCTCAATTCGAGTGTCTCCCGTCAAGGAGCGGATTGAACATTCAGCCCAAAGAGTTGTTGCGCGCACTTGCTGATCCGCTAGGTCCCGCGCTCATTCCGAACCACCACAACCTGCCCGCTGATTGGCCAATGCAATTGGCGGTTGCGCTCGAAAGGAATCCTGTCCCATGCCAGCCAACGAAAGTGCGATGAGTAAAGTCGCCAGCGCGGTTAAGGCAGTCGCCGCCAGCACGGTCGAAACTGCCGAGGAGTACGTCGTCGAGCCCGTCGGGAAAGCGCTCGGGCTGATCAAGCCAGAGCCGGAGATTAAGAGTAAGTCGGCGAGGAAAGCGGAGCGCAAAGCCGCGATTGCCCGAGCTGCCAAGAAGAAGAAAAATCGCAAGGCGTTTTGAGTCGTCCCCCTCGGGGGCTAGACGACGATGCGCCTTCGCAAACGCTTCCGAGGCGGCACACGTTTTGCGAGTCCACAATGAGCGAACTGGGTCCCAACATTCCACTAATGAGGTGCACCGATGGCTCTGGATAGTCTGCGTGAGTTGCTGATTGACGAGTTGAAAGATCTCTATTCCGCGGAGAATCAGCTCGTGAAGGCGCTCCCCAAAATGGCGAAGGCGGCTTCGCATGAAGATCTCAAGGCCGCATTTACCGAACATCTCGAAGTGACTCGCGGCCAGGTCACGCGGCTCGACGAGATCTTCAAAGAATTGGAAGAAAGCCCGAAGGGCAAGACGTGCAAGGCCATGGAGGGCTTAGTCGAAGAAGGCAGCGAGATCATTGACGAAGATGGCGAGGATGCCGTCAAAGACGCGGCATTAATCGCCGCCGCCCAGCGCGTCGAGCATTATGAGATGGCGGGCTATGGCTGTGTGCGAACATTCGCCAACTTGCTCGGTCTGGACGACATCGCCGCCAAGCTTCAGGAGACGCTCGACGAAGAACGTGAAGCGGACGAGTCGCTGACCGAACTGGCTGAGAGCGCCATCAACGTCGAAGCCGAGGATGCCGACGATGAAGAGGAAAGCGATGAGAAAAATGGCCGCATGAAGACGAAGACGAAATCGAAACGCAAATGAACGGTCCGGCGTGAGCCGCGACCGCGTCAACGGGATCGGCGACGCCAGTGGCGTCGCCGGTTTCTTTTTTTATCATTGGGAGTCCGAGCGGCACATAGCGCCGTTT
>DASXPZ010000750.1:0-2186 GCA_036493275.1 Pirellulales bacterium | reverse complement strand
CGATCGGGAACAGCCGACGCCATGTCGGTGCCCTGGTCGTCGTCCTCGCGTTGGGATTCATTGGCGGGGTGATCGGAGGAGTTCTTCAGGCGATCGCATTTGAAACCGCTCTCGTGGTCTCGGTCGGCTCCTCGGCGCTAGGCGGTCTCATCGGGGTATTGATAGCCTGGCGCCAACGTAACCCGCTTCAGCAGCCGCAATCACAATCGAAGCCACAGCGACAGAACTCAAGGCGACCGCACTACGGCGTCAGCCGGGGCTGAGGCACCGGGCGATCGGGCCAAAAAGTCCGGTGGACGAATTCATCGGCGGTCTTCATCGCCGCCGAATGCGGATAGGCGGTCAAGACCTCAACGAGCTTGGAAACAGGGAGTCGGAGCTCTAATTGGCTCCCGCCGCTCCAAATTTGGCTGGTACCTTCACCGCCTTCTAACGGACTGTTACGCTTCCTGCTGCCTCGTTCAGTGGCCGCTCAACGCTAGGGAAAGGGCCCGCTTAGTTGGTGTGAGCAGGTGGGGAGGGTGAACCCTGGCCAGGAGACGCTATCTGCGTGTCCTGCTTCAAAAAAGAGATGATCTTTTTTCGTTCAGCGGGATCTGCGACACCACCGAATATGGCGCCCATGTTGTTTCCTGGGATGAGAGTGTTTGGGCTCGTGATCCATTTGTCGAGCGTCGGCTCATCCCAAGTGATCCCCGATCCTTTGACCGATTCGGAATATGCGAAGTTGGTGACCGTGCCGGCCTTGCGCCCCACCACGCCGTATAGGTTTGGCCCAAGTCTGTTATCGTCTTTCACGAATGAATGGCACTCGCGACAGTGGCCGTTGAACGCCAGCTCCAGATCGTCGTTGCTAGGTGCGGTTTGGGCCGCCGTAGCAGGCTGCAAGCCTTGGCTTGACGCTGGAGCATTTGGTGCTGGAGCCGGCGCCGCGGGCGCTCGTGCTGCGTAAGCGAGAGGCGTTGGACCTGTTCCCTGGGGTGGGGCCGCCGGAGGGGCGACCTTCTGCGCCGCTGGCGCAGCGGCCCTTGTCGGTGCGACGGACGGGGCCGTCTCAGCAACGTCAGCTGACCCAGACTTGGGGTTAGGTGGGGCTTGATCGCTCGGTCCGGAGGTGGTTTGGCTTTGCTCGGTCGACGGCGGAACATTCTCGCGTGAAGCTTGGTACGTGTAGAAAATCGCGAAAGCACAGCCCACGAGGATGACGAAATAGCCGGCTACTGTGAGGCCGCCGGCTGCCTTGCGGGGAGGGTCTCCGGTGGCCGGCGAATCGTCGATAGGATCTTGGGGATGCATTCAAGCCTCTTAGCATTCGCCTGAGACGAGCGATCTCGGGTCGAACGTCCCCGTGTGCCAACTCGTTTCTGCGCGCGTTGTCGCAGGCTGAAACAAGCCGAAACGATCCCGCAGTCGCCAACGGGTTATGCAATCAGCCCTTCTTCGCCGTCGGACCCTGTTCAAGCACCGTCCACCCGTCAGCTCTCGCCATCTCGCGGGCTCCGGCAGCTCTCGCGATTTGTCGCCTTCCGCTTACGTGAAGCTGAACGACAGTGAGCTACGACGGAAATCGAGCTGCGCAGTCGTTGGGCCTGCACGCTCGCGGTTCCGACAGGTGGTTTGATGGCATTCCCAAGAGAGTGCTACGACGCCAAGACGCTCGACTTCATGACGCACGTCCTTGAGTCGGCGTGGCGAGATGTTGAGCACCGGATGCGCGGCCGCAATCTGGACTACACAGCTTTGCGCACAGTGATGTCGGTTAGGATCATGGCTGGAGTGCGAGACGGAGACGTTGACCCCGACCACTTGAAGCACCTTGCCCTCAATGCCATAGCCAACGTGTTCGAGGGCTCAGATCATGGGTCGGGCTCTGCGGCTAGCTGAGTCGACTCCTCCACCCGGCCAGTCTATGCCTCGAATCCCCTCACAATCCCGCGAGACCGTCGGAGTGAGTATCCGGTCTTGCAGCCAAGAAACGGATCTCCAATTTCAAAACTGGTCCGACGGAACATGCTGGTGACGTACGTATGCCTTGCGGGGCTGCCGTGCCGAGTCCATCGGGCGCGTACCCCTGGCTCGGGCGGTGCTTCACGCAGCGGCACCGTCCGGGCTTCTTCGTGACGCGGCTCACCACCAATTGCTCGCGGCGCCTCATCACATTGCAGGAGCCGCAAAGATTGGCACAA
>DASXPZ010000749.1:0-1590 GCA_036493275.1 Pirellulales bacterium | reverse complement strand
CCAGAGCTGTTGCGGGGGTCGAGCGTGCGCAGCCATTCGCGACCGTCGGGCACCAGCGCCTCGGCCAGGTCGCGGAGGCTAAAATCTTCGGCGCGCACATGGCCTGCGCGCAGGGCCTCGGCAAAATGGTCAACCGCCTTGCGTGGTCCTTCCAGGTCGTAGCGTCGTTTCAACTCGCGATATTTAATCGTCACTTCCAGATCTCCTGATTCGTTTGTTGTGTAATGGTTCACTGTGTAACTGGCGTTAGCACTGACGCGCCGCTTGGATCGCTCGTCAGACGAATGCGCCTCGGCAGAAGCGCGGCGTTATGCCATCGCCTGCGGCCCGCCATGCGAGACGGTGCTGACGATCTCGACCAGCACGCGCGTGCCGGCTGGGTTCAATCATTTAGCGCAGCGTCCGACCGCCAGATTGGGCGTGGCGACCGCCGCGACCATTTGGTTAGTGAGAAACGTCCCGCCGGAGTCTTCGTCGACGCCCAGCAGCGCGCCGACTTCGAACGTGGCGCTCAGGCAGTCGAACTCGAAGACGCCAGTGGTCGCAACGCGGATCGGCGTCGAGTCTCCCGCGGGCGAACGCTGCATGGCGACGCCGGCAAAGTTGTCGTGGAACAATTCCTGGTTCGCCGCTTCGGTCCCCTGGTCGGCCTGCTCGGCCGCGGGACGCGCGTCGTCGGTCGCCAGATAGACAAAGTCGCCAATTTCGATCACCGTCGCCGAGTCGACCGGAATCACAACCGGCGACGTCTCTCCGTATCTCCAGCGCATCACATCGGCCATTGCAAAAGTCTCCATGAAAAGGGAAAAGATTCTGGCGCAGGCGGCGCCGCCACGCGCTTGTATGTGGCTCCGCTTCAGGTGATGGCGCGGGCGAATTCGAGCGCTGCCTGGCGAGCGTCGCCGTCGTCCGCTCGCCAGCCGGTTTCGACGAGGTATTGATCACGCGAACGAGGCTGCCCCTGCCCCGCGGCGTTACCTCGCGATCCGGCGAAGCGTCGTCCGCTTCCAGCGCCACTTCCACCGAACTCGGCGGCCGCCGAGAGGAGGTTGGCCCGCTCTTCGACCAATCGTCGCATGGCCATCTCGTCCGGCGCGGCCAATAGCGAAGCCATAAACGCTTCGCTGACGATCGTTCGCCCCCACGGGTCGTTGCTGGCCGGATCGGGAAGTTCGAACTCGGTCAAGATCCGCCGCGCGACGGCCCGCCTTTGCTCGACCGCGTCGGCGGCTCGCCGCACGTCGAGTTCGTTGCGAAGTCGGGCGTTTTCCGCGGTCAATTCAGCGGCGATCGCGTCCACCAGGTCCGGCCTGAGCTGAATCAACCGGCTGGCTGTTAACTCTTCAACAACTTGCTGGCGAGCGGCTGCCGGGATGTGCTCGACCGATTGGTCCCCAAGAGTCGCCTCTTCGAACAGGCCGCGCGTCGTCGCGGGATCGGCCACCAGGTCGACGCTTTGCACCTTGGTGATCGCCTCAACCACCGTCCGATCCCCCCGCTTGGCCATGCGGGCTACCACGTTGTGCGAAAAGCCAACGTTTTCCGGCGCTTGCTCCGCGTCCCAAGCTAGTTGCCCTGCCAGCGCGTGTT
>DASXPZ010000748.1:0-8556 GCA_036493275.1 Pirellulales bacterium | reverse complement strand
GATCGGCGGCGATGAGCTGCGCGCCATGATCGCGGATCGTTTCCAGCTTCGCGGCCCAGCCGGCCCAGTTGACGTCGCCATTCTCGGCCATGTCTGTGGCCCAGGTCGCCAGCATGGCGCGGGCCGGCTCGGAGAGAGGACCCACGGCGGCGTGATCGAAATAGGACCAGCGCTCGGTGACCGGCATCGCGCGGCGCAGCGCGTCCCAATCGGGGGCGCGGGAAGCGGAAGTTGCTGGTTGATTCATCGGATTGCTATGGCCGTAATAGCTCGGATTACTCGCGGTTCTGTCCCCCGAATCGCTGGCGAAGACGATGGCAGTTCTCCCTCGCTGGCGCGTCGGGTTAGTATGCGGCAGCCGGCGCTGAGACGCCAGGGCGACGAATCGCCGGCGTTCTCCCCAGGAGGTTGTGTAGTGTCTCTGTGTGCCACTGTTGGCTTGTCCCAGCAGTGTTTCTAAGCGGATCCAACTAAACGCTGGAAAGCGCCCCGGCAATCCCCTAAAACACAGCGCCCGACCAGCGCGAGGCAGGACGGTGACGGCGAACGCTACGTTGACTCAATCGTCGCGACATCATGAAATCGTTGAGGGGGATCTTCGCATGTTCGGTTCGATTTATCGCGCGACAGGCGGGCGGCGCCATCACAGACCATTTCTCCGCGCGGGGGCGATGCTCTTCATCGCATCTCTGATGACCAACCTGCACAACGCCACTTTTGCGGCGGACAATCTCGCGCCGGCCGAGACGGCGCTCGATCGGTACATCGCGCGGCCCGATCCCGAGTTCGCCTGGAAGCTGGTTGCCACCACGCCGGGCGAGGGTTACACGACGTTCGTGCTGGAATTGACTTCGCAAAGTTGGCGCACGGCGGCCGACGTCGATCGGCCCGTCTGGAAGCATTGGCTGACGATCGTCCGGCCCGAAAAGCTGCGCAAAGGAACGACCGGCTTCATCAATATCGGCGGCGGAAGCCATCGCGATCCGCGCCCGGAAAAAGCGGCGCAGCGCTTTGTCGATCTGGCCCTGGGCACGGGGAGCGTGGTGGCCGATCTCGGCGGAGTTCCGAATCAGCCGCTGGCCTTTGCCGATTCGAAAGACAAAGGACGCTCCGAAGACGACCTGATCGCCTATTCGCGCGTCAAATTCATGGCCACGGGCGACGAGACGTGGCTGGTCCGGCTGGCGATGGTCAAAAGCGGCGTCCGCGCCATGGACGCGGTGACGCAGTTTCTGGCCAGCGACGAAGGGGGCAAATTGACGATCGACCGGTTCGTCGTCTCCGGCGGCTCGAAACGCGGTTGGACGACGTGGCTAATTGGCGTCGTCGATCCGCGTGTGGTGGCGATCGTACCGCTGGTGATCGACGCGCTGAATTCCGAGCTGATCACGCGGCATCACTACGAGGCCTACGGTTTCTTTTCGACGGCGCTCAACGACTACGTGCGCCACGGAATCTTTCCCGACAAGATCGGCACGCCCGAGTATCAGGCGGCGCTGGCGATCGAAGATCCTTATCGATATCGCAACCGCCCTCGCTTGAAGATGCCTAAGTTCATCGTCAACGCCTCGGGCGACCAGTTCTTTTTGCCGGACAATTCGCAGTTTTATTACGCGGAGCTGCCGGAAGAGAAGCACTTGCGCTACGTCCCCAACGCCAAGCACAACCTGGAAGGAAGCGACGCCCGCGAAAGCGTCGAGGCGTTTTACCAGGCCGTGCTCGATGGCCGTCCGCGCCCGCAGTTCACCTGGAAAAAAGAGAAAGACGGATCGCTAACCGTGATGACGGGCAAAGAGCGGCCGAAGGCAGTGAAGCTCTGGCAGGCGACGAATCCCGAGGCCCGCGATTTCCGCGTCGACTCGATCGGACTGGCGTACAAATCGAGCGATCTGGAGCAATCAGAACAGGGAGCGTTTCGTATCAACGTGCGACCGCCGACAAAAGGCTTTACCGCGTTCTTCGTCGAGCTGACCTTCGACTCCGGCGGCCGCTATCCCTTCAAGTTCACCACCGAAGTCAGCGTAGTGCCTGACGTGCTGCCGTTTCGGTTCGAGGACGCGCTGAAGAAGAAATGAAGCGCAGGCAGTGAGGTGTATGCTGTGAGCCGTAGGCGCTAGCCTCGGTTTTTTCAGGCGCTAACGCTGGTTTCCCATTCACACGCGGCTAGCGCCGGGCGGCTCACGGGATGAGAGCTCTTAAGCCAACAGCCCGCGCACCACTTCACCCTTCACCAGCTCGCGTGGCTGGTTGAGGTGGTTGTAGACGATCGTGGCCGGGTCGATGCCGAGCGAGTGGTAGATCGTCGCCAGCAGGTCGCCCGGGTGGACCGGATTTTCGAGCGGGCCGCTGCCGGTGCCGTCCGACTTGCCGTAGACGCTGCCGCGCTGAATGCCGGCGCCCGCCATGCAGGCGGTGTAGCAATACGGCCAGTGATCGCGACCGTCGTCGCTGTTGCTATTGCCCGACGTGCTGACGCCGCGCTTGGGGCTGCGGCCGAATTCGCCGATCGCCAGGACCAGCGTCTCGGCCAGCAGGCCGCGCTCGTCGAGATCGGCGATCAGGCCGGAGAGGGCCGCGTCGAGCATCGGCGCCGCTTGGGTCTTCATGCGGGTCGAAAGGCCCGTGTGGACGTCGAACGAATGGTTATCGCTATTGGCGACCTTGGGCCAGTTGACCTCAACGACGCGCGTGCCGGCTTCGACCAGGCGGCGAGCCAGCAAGCAGCTCTGTCCGAAGGTGTTGTTGCCGTAACGCTCGCGGGTGGCTTCGGTCTCTTTGCTCAGGTCAAAGGCGTCGCGGGCCCGGCCCGAAATCACCAGGCTGAGCGCCTTGTCGTAATATTCATCCAAAGAGTAGCGGGCCGTGGCTTGCTCGATGGCCGGCATTCCGTCGGCGATCACGTCGCGCAGCTTGGCGCGGCGCTCCAACCGTGTCGACGAAACTTCGGGCCGCAGTTGCAGATCGTCGACCTTGATCCGTGACATCTTGGCCATGTCCATGTCGTCGCCGGCCGGATACAGATAATACGGATCGTATGCGCGGCCCAAGAATCCCGCCGTGCCGGCTTTGCCCACCACGTTGCTCTCTTGCAGCGGACGGGGCATCATTACGAACGGCAACATCGGCACCGTCGTCGGCTTCAGCCGGATGATGTTCGAGCCGAAGTTCGGGAAATCCTTCGGGCTCGGCGGCTCCAACTGGCCCGACGCGCTCACGCGATCGGTCGTGTAGCCGGTCAACATCTGATAGATGGCCGCGGTGTGATTGAACAAACCGTTCGGCGTGTAGCTGACGGAGCGAATCATCGTCAGCTTGTCTGTCACCTGCGCCAGCTTGGGCATTAACTCCGTGACTTGCAGGCCCGGCGTCTTGGTGTCGATCGGCTTGAACATGCTCTTGACGTTGTCAGGCACGTTCGGCTTGGGATCCCACAGATCGAGATGGCTGGGTCCGCCTTGCAAGAAGAGCAGGATCACGCTCTTGGCTTTTCCGCCGGTGGCCCCGCCGACGACCTTGGCGCCGGGAATCGAGCTTGCCTCGGCGGCGCCCGCGCGGCTCTTCAGCAAGTCCGCCAGCGAGAGACCGAGCATCGAGGAGCCGCCGACGCGCAACAGTTCGCGCCGCGTCACGCCATCGCAAGTATCCTTGCCAGCACGTCCGGGGATCACCAGCATCGTTTCGACTCCTCGGTTTGGAGTGTATTGTGTGGGGCGATTGATTGCGGAGTTAATCAGGCAGGGACGAGCCTCCGCCATGCATGCTCGTCAGCATAAAAGCTCAACGAGCGCAAGCGCGACCGCCGCCAAAACAGGGCGAGGCGTCTAGTATAGGCGAACGTCCACGAGGCTGTCAATTGATCCGCATCGCAAAGACGATGCTGCGAAAGGAGTTAGGTCCGTTGCCGCGATCTTCGTAATAGGCGGGGGAACGGCCGAGGGGCGAAAAGACACCGGCGAAACCAACGGTTTGCTTCGCACAGCGAGGGAAATCTATATTTGGGCGGAGGAGCAAATCGCATGACGACAGCCGCAACGCCATCCTGGGAAGCCAAACGCACCGACGAAACGCGGTCTGTTGAAGACTTGCTGAGGAAGCATTTCCAGCAAGCGGATTCCTACCGGTACAACTCCGCTTCGATTCGAATCCGAGTCATCGACCCTCGTTTCGAAGGAATGACGCGCGAAAAACGAGACGCGATGGTTGAGGAACATCTGGCCAGACTACCTGAGAACACTCAGCGGGATATCGTGAGCCTATTCGCGTTCGCCCCCTCGGAGCTTCAGAGTACGCCGACGACATTCAGAGAGTACATGCTCAACTCCGAGTTTGACGCCCCCAGCCCGTCAGTGCTTTGATCGATTGGCGCCGGTGCGATAGCGGCCGGCCAACTTGTCACATAGTGGGCTAATCGAGTCCAGCCAATCACGGAACGTCGTCCGTGGCCCCAGTGTCGTCTGGTTCGCCTGACGTTGGCTGTTGTTCTTCGGGGAGCGCGTCGTCGTCCCCAAACAGAGTCAGGTTGCGCTCTTTCCGCTTGTCTGTCCGCTTGCGGCTGAGCGACTTCCGCCAGGCCGGGGGAACGTCGAGCGCGCCGGCGGCTCGCAGCTCATCCACGGAAATCAAGCGTGGGCGCGTCATAAATCGCCTCCAGCAGTTTTGCCTGCGCGGGTTCCATCTCCACGACGAGCGCCAGCACATGCAGGACATTGAGCAGCTCCGTCGTATATTCGGCCAGCCAATGGTCGGGTTGGATTTCTCCGAGCTTCGATGGCGGCCGGCGATCGCCGATGATCGGTCGCTCACGATTTTTTTTACGATAGCTGAACCATTGCGTCAACACGCGTTTGCCGGAGACTTCGTACGCCCACACCGCGGCGGGCACATTGTCGATGTAGCCCCGGCCGATCATCAGCCGGCGTTTCGGTTCGTCGTACTGAATTTCATCGGGCATCGAATCCGGATCGTCCGGAATGGCGCCCTCCTTGGGAATGCGCGGCGCGCTCTCCTTGGGTCGAAGCGGCAAGATTTCGAGTATTATCATCACGCGGCTCTCTCGATTAGAATAGTGAACATGGCCGATACGATTTCATCGCTGGTATGTGCGCAACGTCGCTCGAAGCGGCCTTGGTATTCGTTGCATCGGTCAACGTGGGTCTTGTTGTTGCCGGTGGCTGTGGCGCTCGTGTTGTTGATGACGCCAGGCGCGCCTGGTGATTATTTGACAAGCGATGGATATGCAATCCATTTTAGCCAGTCGTATCCGCGAGAAGATTCTGGATTCTGGGTCCATGGCTGGCCGTGGCAATATCTCGAGAGACGCGCGAAGCAAACTACCTTCGGTGAGCTTCGCGATCCGGCCTGGTTGAACCCGAGGGCGTGGTGGGGCAGCGATGCGGTCCGAGAATGGAATATCGGAGCGCTCTGTGGCAACGTCGCTGTAGCCTTTGGTATCACGCTCATCGTTGCCGCAGGACTTGAATGGCGCCGGCGTCGGCATTCCGCGATTCTTCAATTCTCAATCGTAGAGCTTGGCTGCGCGACGGCGGCCGTTGCCGTGGCGCTCGCCTGGTGGTCTTCGCCGGTTAAGGAGTGGCGGGACGAGGCGGACTCGATCGCCGCGACACGCGCCTCTGGCCACGATTTCCGCGGCAATTACCTCGGTCCTCATTGGGTACGTCGCCTGATTGGCGCCGAGCTAACAAAACGATGGGAGCGCGTGCAATATGCCTCACTGAGAGGATACGATTTCCGAGACGCGTCGAATCACATCACGGCATTCAAGCATCTAGCGTGTGTGGGCATCAATGAGTGTCGCGGCGTCGAAGTTCTCGCCGACTGGATCAGCTCACTGCCGGAGTTTGAAGAACTTTATGTCGAAACGAGTGACACCAGCAACGAAGACCTTGACGTGCTCCTTCGCACAGGGAAAGTTTCGATCCTTGAGGTGCGATGTCAACAAGTAACAGACGCGGGTTTCGCGAACGTAGCGATTTCAAAGAATCTTGGACATTTCATTGTCCGAGACGCGAGTGTTTCCGACCAGACACTAATTCAACTAGGCAAATTGCCGAATCTCAAAGGGCTTGGCTTGGAGTACTTTCGAGACAGTCCCGTAAATGTCGCCATTTCCGACCCTGGTGTATCCTATTTGTCAGGCGCGAGTCAATTGTTTCGCGTCGACTTTAGTGGCGCCCCGATCACAGACGAAGCGGTCCGTTCTCTGGCGCCATGCAAAGAATTGGTGCAACTCTACATCGAGAGAACCAGGATATCGGGCTCGGGTTTTGACGCTTGGGACGGCGAAAGCAAGCTCGAAGTGCTTGACCTAAGAGAAAGCCCTGTAACAGATGAGGGCCTGACTGCCATCGCGCGGTTGACCAAGCTGCAAGACCTACGTTTATCACGCACTCTAGTTGGCGAAGGGAGCCTCGCCGCGCTGACGCCACTTCGCGCGTTGGAATTTCTCGACCTTTCCGAAACAGGCGTGACTGACGCGGGACTCGCGTCTTTGACTGGACTCACGAACCTGCGGAATCTCAAACTTCGTAATACTAAGGTTACCGACGCGGGCCTGCCGCAGCTTGCCAAGATGCACTCACTCCTTAGCCTCTATTTGGCGGAAACTCAAATCACCGACGCCGCGGTTGAAAGCCTGAAGTCGCTAACCAGCTTGCAATACTTGGATCTGAAGAAATGCAAACTGTCGAAGGCTGCGGTAGATAAACTTCGCGCGTACTTACCGAAATGCGATATTAGTTACAATCCGCAAGTACCCAAAAGGATGGACGAAACGGTTGAGAAAATGGAGGAATCCGAGGAAGACCAGTGAGCGACGAAAACGTAGGGGTTACTATTCTCTCCAGGGCGCCATCTCAAAAAAAGGCCGAGCCCTCACCAGCTTTCAATCGTCAACGGATGCCGCGTCATGAAATCCTGCGCCTCTTTGCGCGTGAACACGCTTTCGGTGGCGCTGATTGAGCGGACGCAGCTCGCTCCCAGGGCGCTGGCCCACGCCAGGCAGCCGCGCGGGTCGCAGCCAGCCAACAGGCCGGCGATGTAGCCGGCGTCGAACGCATCCCCCGCGCCGGTGCCGCCAACGTAATCGGTCGGGTAAACGCCGGCGTGGAGCCGCTGCCGATCGCTGGCGAACACGGTTCCCTGCCCTCCGCAGGTGATCACCGCTGCCCCCACTCCGGCGGCCAGAAATTTCTCGGCCTGGTCGCGCGGGTCGAGCAAGCCGGTGATCGCCGCCGCCTCGTCGCTATTCGGCAAAAAAATGTCGGTCTCGGCCAGCACCGGCGCCAGCCGCGCCAGGTGATCGCCCGGCCCCGGCAGCACGATGTCGAGAATCGTCGTCACGCCCCACTCGCGGGCTTGTCGAAACACCGCGGCCAGTCCGTTCGCCTCCAAAGCCGGCATCAGCAGATAGCCGCCGACGTACAGCACCTTGGCCGAGCGCACGCGGTCGAGCGGGATGTCGGCGGCCGTGACGCGGGCGTTCGCGCCGATGGCGTGAATAAAACGGCGATCCTGCCCGGCGACGTTCACCACCAGCGTGGCCGAAGTTCCCACGCCGGGCAAGTGGCGAATGCTATCGGTATCGACGTTCTCAGCGCGGAGCGAATCAAGGACGAACCGCCCCAGCACGTCCTGGCCGACGCAACCAACAATGCCAACGTCGACGCCGACGCGCTTCAGATCGACTGCGGCGTTCGAAGCGCAGCCGCCGATGGAGAGGGACAGGCTTTCGGCCAAGATCAACTCGCCGGCGGCCGGCACGCGATCGATCGGCGCGCAACCATGATCGGCCACCAGAATGCCCACGCTCAAGCAATCAATGCTCATCGAGGTCTCTTCTTCCCATCATCACGGCCCCAGTGAAGCAATTGGCCCGCTGGCGATAGCATGCCTGCCAAGCTGTACTTAACCTGCGAAGGGTTCGCCAAGAGATAGCAAGTTATCGCGAAGCTCGACTCGTTGCCAGTCGTTCATCGCTAACAATCGCAACGTCGCTCTGGCGGTCGAGGTTTTCCCGATGAGGATCGTTCCCTGCCATGCAAAGTGTTCCGCCCAGTTGTCTCGACGAGGATGAAACAGCGGCACAAGCAGTCCGCTCTCGGGATCAATGCTGGCAATATTGGGTCCCTTATGGAAATTGCAGTAGCTGCACGAGAGTGCAAGATTGTCCGCGTTCGATGGGCCGCCATGTTGGCGAGCGATGACATGCTCGACATGAAAACTTACAGGCTGCGACGACGCTTGCGGCAATCGGCAGTACTCGCAGAGTTCAAGGGCTCGGCGGCGGACGAAAGACCGCAATGCTCGATCCATCGCTAAGACTTGCGCAGCATTGCTCGGGCTTTTGCCTGCAAGATGGCGATCACATCGATTGCGTGGAGATAGCCGGCATACTCTTCTCGCTCCTCGTCGGTCAGTAGCCCCTCGTTCGATTGCTCGGCGAGGTAGTCAATCCGATCCTGCATCGTTTGATCCGCGCGCAAGGCAACTACTTTAGCGGCAACTTCCGGCGTCAAGCAACCAGCCAGAGGTTCGAGG